>ONVB01000365.1 GCA_900321145.1 uncultured Eubacteriales bacterium
CCCACTCCCGCGGGAACGGTCTTCACATGAGCCACATGGCACCTTAAGCTCATCACCGGCCTTATCTCTATATCCCTCGAAACCTCGTCAGAGGGGTAGAGACCGTAGGTCACGATTCCCATCCTGAACATATCGAACTCCCTGTCCGGAAGCTCCATGGTACCCGCACTGTTATCTATATGCTTTATGGCAAATGTTACGCCCTGCTCCTCCATACCGTGTATGAACGAAAGAAATCTCTCCTTCTGCTTCTTCGCGTAACTCTTGTCCATCTCGTCGGCCTTGGCATAATGGGTAAATATACCCTCTATCTCAAGTCCCTTCATGTCTTTAAGCTTTACCGCTTCACTGACACCGCTTTCATCGGCCGGAAAACCTATCCTGCTCATTCCGGTGTCTACCTTGACATGCACCTTTGCCTTCTTACCGCATGAGAGCGCAAGCTTTGAAAGCTTCTCACACTCGTTCACATCATATACTGCCTGCGTTATATCATATTTGAGCAGTCTTCCGAAATCCTCCGAGGCTGTGTAACCTATGATAAGTATAGGCTTGTCTATTCCTGCAAGTCTTAATTCCTCTGCCTCGTCTATCGTAGCGACACCGTAATAATCACACATATCGCCTATTCTCTTTGCTATCTGAACAGCTCCGTGGCCGTAGGCGTCCGCCTTTATCACCACGAGAGTCTTCATCTCCGGCTTTAAGGACTGCATCTTCCTTACATTATACTTGAGTGCGTCCATATCTATAGCCGCATAAATTCTGTTATATTCCAAACTGCCGGGCATAACGTCAAAACCTCTTTTTAACCATTGGATTTGTCTATGATCTTAGACACATTTCTTACTATATCACCGGCTATCACGCCGTAGAGTCCCATCTCCTCGGACGCAGCCTCACCGGCAAGTCCGTGAATGAGCGAACCAAGGCTTGCCGCTTCCATTCCCGAAAGTCCCTGAGCCATAAGTCCCGCTATGATACCGGTCAGGACATCTCCCGAACCTCCGGTTGCCATACCGTTGTCACCGGTGGTATTAAGATATGCCTGCTTTCCGCCGTCCGAAACCACGGTCCTCGCATCCTTTAATGCCACCACGCAGCCGTACTCCGTGGCAAATGCTCTCGCAACCTCATACTTGTGCTCCTTGATATAAGCAACCTTCTCGCCGTTCAGCCTTGACATCTCGGCGAGATGAGGTGTGAGCACAACCTCCGCCTTGGTTTTTCCTAGCAGGTCCTTGACCTTGGCTAAAAGATTAAGCCCGTCCGCATCTATGATAAGCTTTTTCTCGTAATCATGAAGTACTCCCTCTAAGATAAGGGCCGCATATTCCTCCCTGGAAAGTCCCGGTCCGAGCACTATCACATCCGACCAGCTCATAGTCTCCTTCACTGCTCTTCTCACATCGTCCGGATCTTCCGGATCAAAGGTTGTAAGGATAGCCTCCGGAAGTCTGGTCTGAACTATCTCACGGTTTGCATTTACCGTACAGACTCTGACCAAACCGCAGCCCATACGGTATGCCGATTCTGCGGCAAATATCGGCGCACCTGCCATATTATAGCTGCCGCCTATCACGCTGACCTTACCGAAGCTGCCCTTATGCGAGTCACCCTTTCTGAAGGGGAGAAGCTCCTCTATCTCCTCGGGATCAAAGGTATAAAGCCTCGGAGCTATATAGTCTATCGCCTGCTTCGGAAAGCCTATATCGCATACCTTCACTCTGCCGGAATACTCATTTCCCATACCCGACAGAAGTCCGGTCTTCATAAGTCCGAAGGTGATGGTTGCATCTGCCTTAAATGCGGTGCCGAGGATAAAACCGGTATCCGCATCTATTCCCGTAGGCATATCTACAGCTATCTTATAACCCTCTATGCTGTTCATAAGCTTGACCGCTTCAGCCTGCTTTCCGCTCACCGCACGCTTTAAGCCTACTCCGAACACAGCATCGACCACGACATCATAGCCATAGTTCACTATCTCGTCAGCCATCTTGACCTTGAGCTTTCTGGCTATGTTCATCTGCACCTTAAAAGCCTCTGTCTGCTTCTCAAGCCCGCCTATATAGTGAAGCTCCACATCGAAGCCGCCCAGGAAAAGCATCCTCGCGAGAGCAACTCCGTCACCGCCGTTGTTACCGCTCTCACAGCAGACAAGCACCTTGGCACCCTCCTCAAAGTGCTCTCTTATATAATCATACACACAAAGAGCCGCACGCTCCATAAGCACGAGCTGCGGCACGCCTATCTCATCTATCATGTAAGCATCTATACCGGCTATTTCTTCTCCGGACGCTATATATCTCATATCTTAACCTCTCTGTATCTTCAACCTGTTATACTCATTTCCGAGTCTTAAGAGATCCGTCAGCGAATCGTCACTGCTGTCCTTATCCTCATCTCCCGAGCTTCCTATGGAAGCTATTATATCCAGCATATTGTCGTAGAAATACATCAAAATCCTATACTCATCATCCGAAAGCGCCTTGTTCAGCTCGTCTACCGATAGCTGACTGCTGCCGATATAAGCTCCGTTATAAAGAGTACTCGAAAGCCTCCCGAGTTCCGAAGCCGGAGTACCGAACATGCTGTACGGATAAAGCGAGTCGCTGTCCGAAGCTTTTTTTATCTTTTCGGCTTCATCTGCTTTTATCTCCCGGGCTCTTACAGCTTCCTCCATGGCTGCCGCACTCTCACCTGCAAGTGTTACCTGTCCCGGCTCGGGGACACCCTCCTCCATACGCTTTTTTACCAAAGCCACATAAGTCTGTGTCTCCTTAAAGGGAGGTATGCCGCCGTACTTTGCCACATTTCCCGCGCCCGCGTTGTAAGCCGCAAGCATGAGATTGACATTGCCGTCATACATGTCGCGGTAGCCCGCAAGTATCTTTGCACCTGCCATTATACTCTGATACGGATCATAAGGATCCGTCACTCCCATGCTCTCGGACACGAAAGGCATAAGCTGCATGATCCCCTGGGCACCCGCCGCAGAGCCGATATTCACATCATAACCCGACTCTGTATAAGCAACGCTTTTTAACAACGACTCCGACAGACCGTACTTATCCGCAGCCGCCTTGAATATGGCATTTAAGTCATAGGAAGATGTACCGTTTATCTTCGCGTTCTCACCTGCAAGGACATCATCAAAAGACACTGCCTGCTCCGTTACGGGAGCCGCAGTCCTGCCGGTCGGATGTATGGAATTGGTCTCGTCAATTAAGCCTAAGCCCTCGATATATATCATACATTGCGCCTTTCATAAATATCCAAAAGATGCTATACCAAACTGAGATTATACTACCGGAGTACTTTATTTACAAGCAGAAACTAAAGCTACGGTCTTACAAAAGCAACCTTTCCCTGCTCTCCGCTCTGGCCTACAGCATGTCCTGTCATATACTGCTTCTCTCCGTCGCAGTAAAAGCCGGTAACCTCCAGGTAAAACGGTTCATTTACGAAGAGACCGTGTGGCATGATATTGCCATATATGGTATATGCATCAAAGCTGCTTTCATCCACATGATCGCTGTTCTCGTAGTCTATGAAGCAAAACCTCAATACGAATTTTGCCTGTCCCGCTGCATCATCGAAGGAGAGATCGACATTCATGAATTCCCATGCCTGCCCCCCTGTCACCGTTCTGTCCGGATCCCAGATCATCATACATTTCCAGGAACCGACAAGCTTGTCTTTATTGTCTATCCTGTCATAGGGCAGATCCGAATCCCAGTAATCCAGGGTATACCAGTCAAAATCGGCATAATCCGGAGTGCCGGTTGCGGAGTATCGGGCAGCCTCCTCATACGCTTCCTGAGTCGGATCCTTCTTTTGCTCCGTAGTTTTCTCTGTTGTCTTCTTTTCGGTAGTTTTTTCCTCTGTCGTTTTCTTCTTCTCTGTGGTCTTCTCCTCGGTTGTTTTCTTCTTCTCTGTGGTCTTCTCCTCGGTTGTTTTCTTCTTCTCCGTGGTTTCCTCTTCGGTCGTCTTCTTTTTCTTCTCCGTCGTTTCCGCCCCCGTATCCTCGGTTGTATCAAGGATCAGGCCTGTTATCTCCGGAGGCTCCGCGGTATTATTCCCGCTGCCGTCATTCTTTGCGACACTTGTTGAGAGCCTGTCCGCAGCCGCCTCCTCTATAAGAGTCTGCCTGTGCTTTTTGGTGAGTATGCCGGGCACAAGGAAAAGAATGATAAGCGTTATGATAACCACAGCCGTCAATACGGAAACTATCGCAAACCACGGCGACGACTTTTTACCGTAATACGGCGGATAAGCCGGTCCTGATCCGTACATCTGACCGCCGGCCTGATCATATCCGTTCTGTCCGGGAATTACGCCGTTTTGACCGGGAAACATACCGCTTTGCCCCGGATACTGCTGCGGAACTCCCTGTCCGAACGAATTATAGCCCTGCTGCGGCATACCGCCGTCAAGCCTTGCACCGCAATGCTCACAGAACAAGGAACCGTCCTCTATATTCTTTCCGCAATTAAAACATCTCATCCTACGGTTCCCCCTCTCCGACATACTCCGCCGTAAAATCCATATCTACGGTAAGGGCTTGATCTCCGTGCCTCATACTGACATACATATGTCCCGCTATGGACCTGGTACCGGACACATCATATACCGTACCTTCGAACAACGCGCTGCCCTCATCACCGCCCTCGGCAAAATCTCTTTTTACGGAAAAATACCCGTTGTCAACTGTCTTCAGTTTGCCGTCAAAGTCCTTATCCGTGAAGAGATCGTCACTAAAACCCTTTGTCATATTTGAATCGACCTCTATCTCCCATCTGCCGTCTTCATCGATCGTCAGGGACATATCCGGCGAAGATGCAAGCTCCGTAGCGACCATCTCTCCCACATCCGCAGGTGCGCCATCCATAGTCTCGTATCCGTCCAAGGCATTATAATGCAGCTTTCCTTCATACCTTCCGACTATATCGGACAGCGAAGCGGCACTGTCTCTTACCGACCCTGACGGAAGCAAAGAGCTCATCTTCTGTTCTTCCGTGGTAAATGTTTTTTCTGTCATATCCTGTGTTGCTTTGCCCGCTCCGTCTTTTCCTTCCGTACTGCCAAGCGATGCGATATACTCATTCACCTCGATATCGGACGGTTTTTTATTATAACTTAAAACACAAAATACAACCGTTATTGCTATAAGGACAATATAACCAAAGCATAGTATTATCTTCCGGGTATCACTTTTCCCCATAAAGTGCTCCTTTCCCGTATAAGCAGTTTTATCAGGCAGCGACCATATCATATCTGCTGCATATTGTTATAATCAACCGCATCATCAGCTCTGCCGTCTGTTCCTATGTCTCCGGTAAAGAACGAATGCCAGTTTGCATCCCTAAAACGCTTGAAATGAGATTTAAACCTCGTACAGAAATTACCCCATGCACTACTCAAAGAAATCTGTCTCTCGTACTTTCCGGTTGCACTATCCTTGGATTTTTCCAAAAGACCTGTGAATCCGCCTCCCATACTGTGCATGTCATAATACTGCTCCCATTCAACAGGAAGCATAGGTCTCGGAAGTGAAAAGGCCGGCTTGAAGCCCTGCAGTCCATTTCCTATGACCAGATGTTTGATTGTATTGATGGTCCCGCCTATCAGCCAAAACGGAAGGGAGCCTGCCATAAATGTAGTATTTATAATATTTCTTACCACCCCACCCCACAGATATGCATATGTCTTCTTGCATACATTATGGATAAACGAGTCCTTTTTTATAAAGTCATCTTTCTTCTGTATCTTTTCCTTAACATATTTCCCAAAACCGTATACTGCCGCGAAGGGAGAGATGGCAAGTCCGCCCACTGTCTTTACGGCATTTATGCCGAAGTTTTTAAGCGCCGTTCCCATACTCTTTACCACAGCCTTCTTTCGTGCCCTCTGCCTTTTGGTCCACGAGAAGATATGCGTAAGATTGTAGAGAACACCTGTCGCTAAGAACTTAAAGTTTCTCCATGTGTTCACCGCACTGTTCTCGATAGGATTTGAACTTCCGACACCTCTTTGATTATTCAAAACAGCTAACTGGTTCTTAAGACTGTTCATGGTAAAGCTTTCATACTTGTCATGGATCACAGTTTTAGCAGTAATACCTGCTCCGGTACTTTCGGTATAGATCGGAAGGGTGGTTATATGCTTATCACCATAGGCATCCATAAAGTTAGCTCCATCATCATCATAGTCGTTATCAAAACTATTCTCTTCTTCATACGATACAGTCGTTATCTGAGTATCTATAGTTTTCGATTTCTGCTTACTGCTTTGTGCTTCTAATCCCATATCCGTTTCCTCCTTGTATTATATATCGCTTTTATTTAAAATCCTTTAACTCGGGTGTATCCGGCATATCCGCTAAAAGCTCGTTGCCGTAAGCCTCCCACTTTTCTTCCTTCTTTCTCATCTCGCCAAAGTCTATCGCATCGGGATGCTCTGTCAGATAATCAAATTCTTCGGGAGTTACATCATCAAGCGGTTGGACTAAGGAAGCATTTGCATAGGTTATCTCAGTTCCTTTCTTGAACACATTGGTCTGAATATATTCCGACGTCTCCGTTGCCACCCTGTATCTTACCGTCGTATTCCCCGCATGTTCACTGAGCGCCGTATATGCGGCATAATCAAGCAACGGAAGCAGTGTGTCGACATCACCCTTTGCAGCCTCTATGGATATCCTGCCAAAGGCGTCTATGTGCACTAACAAAAGTCCTTCGATCTTACCCCCGAGCACATAGGCACAGGAGATATTCTCATCCCAGTAGTCCTTAGGGAGAAACGGCAGATAAGGATCATACACCCCGGGCTCTTCCTGACTCACCATATCATTTATAACTTCCGCAAGCTCACGCCTGCCTATCTCACTTAACGGCTTAATGTTGGTCTCATCTCCGTCAAGCATAAATGCCTTCGGGTAATCCTTAACCTGCTTTAGTTTAATCTCATGGTAAGGGTACGGTGCCAATGAGAATTCAAAGGACCATGCCGCAAAGAGCTGCAGGAGGCCGGGCACCGCATCCGAGAACATATCGCAGAAAGCCGTGATACCCATGATCGGAGTATCCATAAGCTGACAGAAGAGTTCAGCCATAAGAGAGTGCGCTATACCCTTACCGCGATACTTCGGATCTACCATAAGCCACTCTATGACGACAACATTTCCAAGCTCCTGCTCTATGATCCTTGCCGAAAGACCTCCCACCGGGAAGTTGATCAGTTCATCCTTGGTATAGCTTTCCTTCTCATCGGAAGCATCCTTCGGATAAGGTCTGAACGCACACAGGATTATGTGATCCTTGTCACCGGCGAAGGCCAGATAGTCCTTCGGGATAACCCTCAGCGCAAACTGAGCTTTCTTCGGTTTTATACGCTCCACCAGGTGAAACCTGTTATCATAACAGGCTTCATACCTGTTGACTGCCTCCCGCCATTCCATAAGGCGTTTGCCCCCGACCGACCATCTCGGATTGGTCGCACGTATCCAGGAATAGTACTGGTCAAACAAAGCATCATAGCCCTCTAAATACATGATCGGATCAGTCTTGATCTCATCTGGAGTATCCTCCAGTTCTTCTATGGTCATGTCGATGGACTTCTTCACAAAGGGATCCTGTCTGTAAATCTCGGACAGATCCACCTGTTCGAGCTTGTCCATTATCTGCTTTACTTCATCTGAGCGGACATAATCCATAAATATTTCGTTGATATCGTTTTTGTTCGCCATCTTCACTTTTCCTCCTGTCTCATATTGATTTATTTATTTATAAACTATCTACCATTATTCTCTTCCCTGCTTCCCGAGTAAACCGGTGTACCGAATCCTCTGGGAATGAGCCTCTCCGCCAGCAGCATCGTCTGCTCGTTGTGCCTGTCAAAGGCCACCTTCTGGTCAGGGCCATACTTTTCTTCCATCGCCTTGACGAATCGGTGCATCATCCTCGGAAGGATGGTTTTAAAATCACTGTCCAGGCATATCATAAGCTGAACCGTGATAAGCCCCGACGGTTTCTTGTGAAACAGGAAGAAACCGTTTATCCCCTTTTCATCTAACGAAGCGCAGGATACATCATCCTCAAACCAGTTTATATAAAGATCTCCTAAGTCCTCGCACAAGCCCTTCCTGCCCCTCACTACACACTTGGCAATACCGGCCCTGAAGGTACGCGGATTAATACTCTTAAGTGCTTTGATGGAATCGGGGATCTTGCGCCCCTCAAGCTTCTTCATAAAGGGCGATCCCGATAACTCGGATAATCTTACAACCGTGAGATTGCTCTCGCTGAGCTTCATGTCAAATCCGACTTTCTTCAGCAAGGAATTAAGTATCTTACCGTCCTTAGTCGGGATAACCACCTTCGATCTTCTGATCTCCTTGTCTGCCATCTGCATATTGTAGGCTTCCATCATCTCTTCAAAGGCTGTTTCATCCTCCACCCTTATCCACTCTATCACACTCTCGCTGTCTTCTTCGGAATCAAGTTTCCTGAACTCCCATACGATACCGGCGACCGGCCCGGCCGAGTCATCACATACGATCAGGCCATGGTAGTAAGTCCTCCCGAGATTCTCCGCTACATCCGCACCGACATAATCCCTGTAGGCGGATATATTATCTTCCGTCAATTCGTATATATTATGCATTTTATACCTCCGTTAAGCCCGACAGTTTATCCAAAGTACTTCTTTTTTAAATTAATCTATATAATATCATAAATCGGCTGCTTTTACAATCTGATGATGACATCAAAGCCCAGCGAAAAAAGCATAAAAAAGTTACAATTCAGCGACTGACCGTCGATCGGTAACGAACATAAAAAAAGCACCCGAAATTCGGATGCTTTTTTTATAAAGCGAAGAATTACTTCTTCTTGAAGGTCATGGTTGAACCACCTTCATCAAC
>ONVB01000364.1 GCA_900321145.1 uncultured Eubacteriales bacterium
CGAAGAGAAGTATCGAAAGTCCTCGGCCGTATGGGTACTTCTTTGTGTAGTGCCAGCCGTCATAGACCTGCTTACGGAAGTTCATCTGGTCTATGGCATGCTCGAGCGTCTCTCTCTGATCGTGGTTCATGACGATATCCTCAAAGCCGAAGTTGGCCTTGATCTTCGTCGCCTTCTGGGTAAGCTCGGAACTCATCTGCGCATAGCAGCCCTGGAAGAGAGTGGCCCTTGAGATCACAATCTCCTTGTTCATGGTCGCTAAGCTTCTCGAGTGATAAAGTGCCGACTTTATCTTACCCGGTGTGAAGAGGAACTTGGTAGCCATCTCAAGCTTATCCACATCATCGCCGAGGGAGTACTTCTGTGCGAAATAATTCCAGCACTTCTCTCTCTCCTCGTTGGTCGGAGTGGGTATCTCAAGCTCCGTAACCTCTTCCTTGGTTATATCCTTCATCGCAAGCTTCTCACGGCTTATACAGAACACGAGTATGCCCTTCTGGATAAGCTTTGCGAACGCAAGGTCCATATAACCGTAGAACTTCTCCTTCTCATCCTCCCTGAAGGTAAGCTCGTCTAAGCAGCAGCACGAATTAGTGAGTATACACTCTCTCGTAACCGCCCACAGAGCCTTCTCCACAAAGGAGAAGTCATATACGAAAAGCTTCTTGCAGTTTATCGACACCGCGCCTAATTTCTCCTCGGCACAGAAATGTCTTATAAAGAACTTTCTTCCACTTCCCTCATCACCGAAGTAAGAGAATATCCTTACGCCTTCACCGTAGCTTATCTTCATCGCCTCGAGCTGTCCGTCATTTGCCATGATAGGATCAAGCTCCTCATCGGTGGTAAGCATCTTGAAGAAACGGATGTAGTTCTCGTCAAGCCTCATCGGGTTCTTACCGAAGAGGTAGTCGATGATTCTCTTATCGGGAGATATAACCGTCGAGAAAGGCATGCTCGACACGACTCTTAAGTCGAGTATCGGAAGAAGTGCTTCAAGGCACTCACTCATCTCACCGTAAGCTCCGGTTATGGAGTAGTTTGATCCGAAGAAAACCTTTGCTGCCGACTCTATGGTCGGTGATGAAAGGTTGCCGTTCTCATTTATGATCTGGAATATGCCGGCATAATCGGTCTGTGTGGAAGAAAGAACACCGCTTGCAAATGTAAAAAGTGCGAACGGCCTCATCTCAAGCTTCTTCGTAAGCTCGTAGAAAGGCATCTTCTCTCCGTTCTTGACCGTTTCCTCCGCACATGCGGCTATCCACTCGAGCCTCGAGGCCACATCAAAGCGTCCGCTGTTTGAGGAAGATGAAGACGATCCGGAACCCGAACCCGAGTCAGCCTTCTGATCATCATCTTCTTTTACGGTATCGGAGAAAGAACCGAGGAGATCGAGAAGATCCGCATCGAAATCATCCTCATCCTCTTCCTCCTCTTCGAAGGATTCATCCTCTGAAGCGCCACTGCCCTCAAATACCTGCTCATAGCGGATTATCTGCTCATTGGCAGAATCAGCAGCTATCTCAAGATCCGGATAAAGGACGTTCTTAAAACCGCCCTGACCGTTGGCGAAGGTTAGCTTCATGTTCTCGAGATATGCGGACAGGCACAAGTTGACACAGTGGAAGACATGCTTCATATACTCGTCGTAACCGCCCGCAAAGGCTTTTACCTTTCCGTCACCCGAAGAAGCTGCCTTGGCCGGCTTCTCTTCTTTCTTTGTTTCGGTTTTCTTCTTGTCGGATGAAGTCTCATCATCATCGTCATCGGAGCCAAGGCCGCCGAAAAGATCTGCAAGATCAACATCATCGGAAGAATCGCTGTCGCTGTCACCGTCACTGTCATCCGTATCAAAGAATGACAAGAGCTCGTCAAGCTCGTCGCTTTCAGTTTTCTTTTTCTTTCCTGCCAATGCTCTTCACCTCATAATTATATCTTAGTTTCAGTCACAAAACAGTCCCATAACACGATCCGGGGGTCACTGAACCGTCCCATCATCTTTTGTCTTAAAAACAGCAGTCCTGTCAAAGACGCTCTTTGCCGTATTGATGGCGTTGTCGTCATCATCCGCAAATATGCCCTTATAGTCATTCAGGTACCCCCACTTCACGGGTTCCTCGTAAGCATAACCCATCTCATCTTCATCCTGGTCCTGCTGTATATCGTTCTTTTTTTTGTTCTCGGCGTTGATACGCCTGTTGTTGTCAAGAAGTCTCTGTGTCAACAGCATAATCGACGCACCTCCCTTTAAACTCCTAAGTTAGCTTGTGGGAAGCTGGATATAGATTCCCATGCCTCCGCCCGGTGCCGACTTGGCATATATATTTCCGCCGTAGTACTCAACCACTGCCTTGGCCTGTGCGAGACCGAGACCGTTTCCGGAAATGCGGTTCGAGCCCTGGTAATTGAGTTCAAATATATGCTCCGTCTCGGTTTCGGAAAGGCCTTCGCCATTATCCTTTAATACCACAAAAAGGTCGTCAGCTATCGTAGACAGCGTGATGACCAGATTACCCTGACGTTTCATGTACTTTATGGAGTTGTCAACTATATTTCGGAATAACACACGAATAAGGCCCGGATCGGCCTTTACAAGAATCTTCTCCTCGGACGAGGAAACCTGTATTCTGAGTCCCGCCTTCGCGGCTGCTCTCTGAAGCTCATGAGCGACACTCGAAGCCGCATCGACTATATCTATAGTCTCCGAGCCGCTGCCGGTCATCTCGGGAAGTATGGACGAATAAGCGCTGTCTTTTCTCTCAAAGGCGCGCCTGATGGCTTCCTCAGAATCAAGTCCCGAAAGCTCGGCAAGCTTATCTTTATACCTGTTCTTCTCCGTCTCTTCCTCGGAAAGCTTTCTCTCCATCTCGGACAACTGTGTCTCGTAGGACTCTCTCTGATCCTCCATGGCTATCTTTAAGCCCTTGATCTCAGACAGATACTTCTCCGCATCAGCAGCTTCATTATCAGCTTTCTTCTCCGTTTCAGCAACTTCTGCTTCCGGAGCCTCAGCATCCTCATTTTCAAGCTCCATCTGAGGAATATCCCGGCTCTTTGTACCTCCCGCAAAGGAAAGTATGACAAACAGCAGAAGAAACAGGCTGAAAGCACAGAATGAATACTCGCAGAGCGTCATTTCTTCAGTAAAATAACCGTACACCAAAAGCGCATATGATATGATCATAAGCGCTGCAAAAACTATCTTCCCTTTTTTCATACCTATCTCCTTAGGACAGCCGATATCCGGCCTTTATGCTAAAGTAAGTATATCAATAAAGCCGGTAACTTCAAATACTTCCTTAACGGAATCGTTTGCATTGATTATGGTCATGCTTCCGCCCTTCGATGTAGCTGTCTTCTGACCTATAAGAAGCGCTCTTAAGCCGGCACTTGAGATATAAGCAACCTTATCAAAATTGATAATGATCGTCTTTGACTTCTGGAATGCCGTGAGAAGAGCATTCTGCAGCTGAGGTGCGGTTGTGGTGTCTACTCTTCCGTCCACATCAAGCTGGATACTGTCTGCATTTTTTACTTCATTGATAGTCATGTTGTTACCCTCCTGGTATTGTAAAAATATAGTACTGCCATAAATGACATATAACTTGTAAATTATATCACTTTTATTCCTCTAATACAAGCTGTCCGTCCAATGACATATACTCATCGAGCTTTGCATCCTCAAGATACTGAACCTGAGCATTCATATCAAGATATACTCGATTGTCAAGGATACTGTTATCCTTTAAGGTCTCTATCTTCAGCCTGCATCTTACCGGCATAAACTGATCCAACAGATACATAAGCTGGAAACGCTCATTCTCGGAGAACTTCTTCTTGACAAGGACCGTCACATCAAATACTCCCTCGCCCTCAGACTCGGCATATTCCTTCATCTGGTTGGACTCTAATATGATCGGTGTCTCCTCAAGAACTATGGTAAGAAGTCTCTTCAGGCACTCCTTGGTACCCTTCATACGGTTCAATACATAAGCTTCCTTTACAAGCTGTCTTAAAGCCTCGGGCTTCATAAAATCGCCCTGTACATCTATACCGAGCCAGGCCGCATAAGTCGGCAGGAGCTCGCTCGGACAGGTATCAAAGCTTAAGAGTTCAGGAAGTCTGTCTATGACATCCTCGAAGTCGTTGTAAATGCTGTTGAACACTGTCATATAGCGGCGGAAGAAATCATTGTTCTCCCTGTATATCTCGGGGAATGCGTCCATGAACTCATCCGAACCGCGCTCTGCACGGATATTGTAAAGCATCCCCTCCCCGAGCCCGAGTATCTCTATGCATATATAGAGGTATCTGCCCTTTAATCCGTAAAGCAGCACATCTCTCTTATCTACAAAGCGCCTTGCTTCGGAATGGTTGAAAAGGATCTTCTTTGCCGAATCCGGAATACCGTCCGCGATAAGGAAGCTCTCCACATCAACCATCTCCTCGCCCATCTTGAGCTCTCTGTCATTTGTTGCAAATGCATAGGTATAAAGCACCTGCTCCTCCGACAGTCTGACCTTGAAGGAAAGCCTGCCCCACTCCGAATCATCCTCGGCAGAGTCGATAGCAGTGAGATATAGTCTGTGGGTAGGTGAGTTCTCATCTAAGTAGAGATTACCTGCCTCATCCATCATAAAGCCTTCACCGAAGGAACGCTTAAGTCGATTCTTTTTTATTGAATATACTGTTCTTGCCATATATCACGTTCCTCCTACTTGTCATAAGTTACTACTTCGATATGTATATCTCCCGGATAGAGAAGACAGTTCTTATCCGGCAGCAGATTGGCATCCTCAAGCTTCACATAGGCTGTAGAGTGCGGAAGAACCGAAAGATCATATACATTTTCGACACAGTCGAGAAGTTCAACCGCATGGAATACATCATCGAATACGAGCATATCACCGAAGTTTCTCTCCGTGGTGATATAGTCTATCTTCTCCTTTATGCACTCCTCTATGCGCTCCTTACAGTTGTCATAATTCAGCTTGACATATACTGTTCCCGTTACATTTACCTTGGTATAGACCGGAGGCAGAAGCTCTATCCTTGTGGAGAGAAGTCTTCTGGATTCAAGATGATCATGTATGATACTCTTGTAATGATCCGTAAGTCCCGGGAAATCTTCTTCGGTTCCGGGCTTTACCGCAATCCTGACTATATTCCGCTCCTCGTCCATATATGCCTTTGCCTTGTGTATGATAAGGCCCGGCGTCTGCTTTACGAGCTGCTCGTAATCCGATTCGGTGACAGCCGTATATGCATCCTCCATATCCTTTAAGAAGCGCTTTCTCACATCCTCCACACGCTCTCTCTCCTGACCGCCGGTTCCGGGGCCCGGATTGTAGAAGAATACCGGCTCGTCGGCAACCTTGACCGACGAAAGAAGCTCATTTCCGGCTCTTATATTTCCGGCACTGCCCTGGGTTATGCTTATTCCCGCCAGGAAGAGCTCCGCTCCTATGAAGTCGCCCGCATCCTCTATCTGTATCCTGCCGTCATTCTCCAGAAGGCGGTAGAACAAAGCTCCGTCCTCTTCGTAATCAGGTCTTACAAAATCATATATATATCCGCCTTCTCCGTCCTCGCGTCTGGCTATAACGGAAAAGCCCTCTCCGCACAGGTTCTTGAACGGCAGCTTGATCTCCTGGTTATCGTATCCGAGCACCCTGCCTATGGCATACTGTCTCATGACCGCCTCGGTATAGCACACAACCTTCACGCAATTCTTTACCTTCTCGGGGCCGTAGCCTGTACGGCTCTTGTCGAAGTCTATGTGATAGAAGCCGTCCTCACCCATGACCTGTCTGTAGTACCTTCCCTCCATGTCAAGCGTGGGAAGATAGCTGTACTTTCTGTAGGAATTGCCTTTCTCCTCCTTACAGTATACATCTATGTAAGCCTCTCCTATTATGGAGCTCCTCAGTGTTATATCGGACAGTCTCTGATATGTATGACTCTCGGATATGGACAGCTTCTGCCATACCTCAAACAAAGGTCCGTGTATAGCCAGGGCCTTAGGAGCCACGTCATAGTGAGCTTCCTTCAATGTCACCTTCAGGATATATCCGCCTACCGGAGTGTCATCGCCCTTTACGGCTGCCTCCTCGGGCATGCGAAGTCTTATCTCGCCGCTCTTGAGAAATGCGTTCGTATAATCTCTGACCTTGCACTCCTTATAGCCTTCTGCCGTAAGTATCTCAAAGCTTACATCCGCGAAAGGATTCTTGAGCTTCTCATTTAAGGGATTTCTGTTCATGGACATCTTCAAGTCCACATACAGTATAAGCTCCTGTCCGGGTTCAGGCATGGCACTTGTCACCAAATAGAATGCGTTGCCTTTCACGGGGTGCTTGCCGAATACAGGTATGGGCACCTTGGTCTCTCTGTCAAGCAGCATCGTTATATCCTTCATACCGCTTTCCGATTCCCTGAAAGCAGCAAGCATCTCCATGGCACAGAGATCGGTCTGCTTCATGGTCTCGAAAACTATGTCCCCTATGATGAAGCGATGATTCTGAGCTAAGGTTACATTTTCCTTCAGGCCCTGCGAAGCAAGCAGCAATCTCGCAGGTCTTCCCTTCTTCACATGGAAGCCCATCATGTTAAGGAGCTTCTCGCGTACGATGGGAGGTATGGTGTCTATCCTCTCCTGTGCAAGAGTCTCATAACCCGTAAGCACCTCAAGTATGGTTATACCCGGATCCGAAGGATTGAAGTTCGTCCAGTCCCTAGTATAAAGAGGTATGCGCGATACGGCTTCATCAAACCGCTCCTGATAGGTTTTTCTGTCACTGCTTATATACTCAAGCATAAGTCATTCTCCTAATTCAATATATGCACCTTATGGTTTCCGTTTCTTGCGACCATGAACGGCGTGATCTTTACATCCTCTAAATCCATCTCATGATAGCCGCTCTCGTCACGGTAGCTTGCTATGACCACAGATTTTTTAACTATGGCCTTATTCTTTAATCCGTTAAGTCTCATAAGAAGCTGAGACCTCTTGGGCAGAGTTCCTATCTTGAAGCCTCTTCCCTGATTGATGCCGACGGGATCGAGGTAGTCGGAAAGTGCCTGCTGCATAAGATTCTGTATCTCGAAGCTGTCATCCATATTGATGACGTTTATCCATACTGCTATCGAAAGATTCACGAACACCGGCTCGACTATGTGAAGCTTGTCCTGAGTGACCGTTATCTCCGACTTGGAAAGAAGGTACTCATTTAAGCTTCCCGCTATCCTGTGGAATGCATACGAACCTTCCGCATAGTCCTTCATAAGCAGCACGAAGGTCAGGTCGCCGGGTGAGAGCTTTCCGTTCTTTCCCATACCCGCTATACCCTTTACCTGGTCTATGGTATCGGAGTAAGCAAGTATAGCCCTTGTATAATCCTGCATGGTCACGAGCCTGTTTCTCGAGCTTAAGATGCTCGCACCCCTCTTTAATGCTGTCTCGACCTCTTCTATATTGCTTCCGCCAAAGGCCTTGACCGGATTGCTTATATCGCCTATGAACTTTATATAGCCCTGTGAATCGGTTATCATATCCACACCCACATTGCCCGCTTTTCCGTTGCAGCAGCGAACTACGAGGCGAATGGCTACATTATCCGTAACCGAAGGAACCCAGGTATTGACTCCATCCCCGAACACTATGGTATTCTGGAGTCTGTCAAGCAGGTAGCATCTCGGATCATCCGAGGTCTCGAGTCTCGTAACCTCGTGCCATTTCTTATAGAATGCCGTTATGCCGCCCATTATATCATATTCCGCAAATGTGGTATCGGGCTCCTCTGCAAGCATAAGCTGCATCCTGTCTCTCGAGTGACGCCCCATCTCATTTACCCATACATCGGCATCTAAAATGTTGTTCACGCCGAGGTAGAAGGTCATGCCCGGAGTTATCTCCTCCACGAAGAACTCCTGAGCCGGTCTGGTCTCTATGTTGGACACCTGAACCGCATTGAGCATAACATCCGTTATATGAGGCAGGTTTTCGACTATCTCATCCTCCGTCTGTGGCGTTACTCTCACAACTCTTATCCAGTAAGCGTTCTTGCCTTCAAGCTCGGACCTGTGGAAGTCCGCAGGCGGAAGGAACATGACCACTCCGGACCTTGTGAAATCCTGTGTATAGTCAAGCACCTTCATGGGCTTGAAGCCCTCTGCCGAATAGTACTCAAATCTGCATCTTAAGCCTTCGTACTTCAGGCTGTCGGCCATATTGAAGAATATGCTTATCGGTCCCGACTCCATACGCTGCGAGAAGCCTAAGTACAGTGCGTCGTCCGCATATCCGCCCGTGAGGAAGGTCAGGTAACCCTTATCTGACTTTATGTCCTGAGTGAGCTCAAGCTTCTTGGTTCCCACTATCGAGAACAGTCTCTCCGGATCCACATAGGAGTCTTCATATGTATATGCTATCTTTAAATCCTTTACTATCGGATAATGATGTACACACGGCCTCATGTAGCAGTTGTCGGCCTTGATCACCTGGATCCTTATGCATCTTCCCTCATAAGCACCGGCAGTCGTCGGTACCCAGTCATCCGGACATATGAAGGTTATATCCTTGTGCCCGCTCATGTCGACCGATGAGAACATATTTGAAAGATCCGTAGTCGGAAGCTTCTTCCAGCCCGTCCCGTTGAAATACTCCACCGCTATCTCATCCGCGTAGCAGTCACCCGGGATCTCGCGGGTAGCGGTCTTCGGTTTTCTCTTGATAACTTTCAGCGAGTCCTCTATCTGCTCGGGTGTGAAGCTCACCTTGTGCTCTTCAAAGGAAAGATCGAAGCTTATCGTAACTCTCGACCCCGCCTTTGAGAAGTAATTATCCTGACACACATAGCACTCTCCGTAAAGTGCTAAGGTATCGGTAAACGGAAGAAATGTCTCGACGCTCAGATCGTTGGAGCCGTTATTGATGCTGTCCGAGAATACCGGGTGTCCCTGCGCCGAAAAGCTTATCTTGGATACTCTTCTTGACTCGTCGGGAACCTCCTTCGCGATCATAAGAAGCAGGCTGTAGCTTGCCTCTCCGAGCTCTATCTTTTTGTTCTTCTCGAATTTTCTTAAAACAAAGGTACATCCGTCAGGCTTTAAGCTTACGGAAGGATAATCCTTTATACCATTCTCGGAGATATAAGCAAAGCGTACTCTCTTTTCTTTTATATCCTCGATAAGCTTGTCTCCGCCCTCTATCTTGACGAAGATATCGTCATTCTCACAGTCAAATACGGTGCTGTGATAAAAGGCTACTACATTTCTGTCGATACCGCCGCCCTCGCCGAACAAAATGAACGGCCTAAGTGATCCTTCCGAATCCTCGGACTTTTCGGGTACGCCGTCAAGGTCCGCCAGGTAGGTCTGCCCCTCTACAAGCTCGGGATTCTCGAAGTCGCCCTTAAGCGGTACTATGGCTCCGGTCTCCCTGTCCGCCATAAATGAGTAGATAAGCTTTGAGCTCGTCACATACACGCTGTGATCCGTCTCAAATACCAGAGGCTCTTCGGTCTCGGTAAGAAGCTTTGTACCCTTCATGATTCCGGTACCCGGAACAGTGTCATCCGTAAGTCCGCATACAACCATGCAGCTTGCCGGTCTTGCCGGCAGCAGCGATATATCGAGCATGTTCACGAATTCGGTGTGATAACGGTCAAGCACCTCGTTCATCCTGCCGATGTTCTCGGCTACCTGGCCTGCAAATACCTTCGCAAGCGCAGAGCCTACATCGGGATTCTCTTCATCCGGAATCCAGCCTGTCTCGTATGAAGCGGCAAGTCCGGCAACCTCACGTTCAATGTCCGCTTCGGTTCTCGTATCAATATTCAATTTCTTCAACCGGTTCATACTCATAATGCTCAGGTTCTTCCTCTCTCATCTCCGTATCCCTGTTCAGATAGAACGGGAATACTATATTGTCCCTTGTGTTGGAATTGGTTACTGTGTATTCTATGTTGAATATGATCCTTCCGTCTCCCGACTCCGGATCGGGTTTTATATCAAGCTCCGATATCCTCGGCTCCTGATTCAGTATCTCTTCCTTCAGTGTCCTTATCAGGATATTCAGTCTCGTCAGCGACATATCCATAAATGTGTAGCTGACCAAGTTACTTCCGAAATCCTCGCGAAGCGGTCTCTCACCTATAGAGGTCATAAGGATAAGATATACCGATTCCTTTACGCTCTGTTCCTCCGACACCGTCACGAACCGGCCTGTCGCCTTGTTGATCTGCGGAGGGAACTTCATACCCTGACCTAAGAATTCTTTAGCTGCCAAATCTTATCCCTCCTTATCCTATCTTGACAGGCTTGCCTTCCGCAGTGAGCATTCCGCCCGCTGAAAGCTTGAGCATACCTGTTGATTCTACCGTTACATTTGCACCTGTGAGATCCGTCTTGCTTTCGGCTGTTAATGCCATCTTGCCCTGAGACTGGATCGACACATCCTTTGCCTCGACAGTGACCTTGCCGCTGTCACCGCTCATGGTCACCTTTATGGAATCTCCGACCGTAAGGGAGAGCTTTTTGTTGGCATTGATCTTCATCTCGCCTTCCTTGGTCTTCATCTCTACTTCGCAGTTTCCGTCTTTATCCTTTATGGATATGAGCTGCTTTTCGTCGTTCAATACGATCGTGTGCTTCGATTCCGGCGTGGTGATCGTTATGCTGTCCTTGCTTTCGGCGGTTCCCTCATCAGGTTCACCGTCATAGAACTCTATGGCATTTCCATGCCTTGTCACGATCCTCTTCTTCTGGTTCTGCTCATCCTTGGACTTGGTCAGGAACTTGTCCGAGTCCTTCGGGATACAGCCTATCACATAAGGTCTCTCGATGTTGCCCTGGTCAAAAGCTACCAGAACCTGGTCTCCTACCTCCGGAAGGAAGTACATTCCCCAGCTCTTGCCTATATACGGTGCCGCAACCTTCGCCCACTTAAGGACATTTGCATCCGAGTCTCTGGTATGTATCAGCACGCATATCCTGCCCGAGCGCTCCTGGTCATAATTATCCACAACCTCTCCGACAACTATACCGAATATCCTGTTATCGCCGGTCTCGGTCTTCGCTATATTCTTTTCGGATATATCCTCTATAACATCGAACAAACCCATACTATAAGAATCCTCCCATGCCTGATGTAGCTCCGCCTATACTGCCTGCAGCACCTCCAATGCCGCCGACCGAATCAAGCTTGGCCGCCTTGCCTATAAGCTTGGTCCTGTATATACCTTCTCCCGAGAAGGTATGTATGACTTCCTGCAGATAATAAGTATTATCCGGTCCCTGATTCATGCCGCTTAACGTGATGAACTTGCCCGGTACGATCTCGGGAAGTCCGACCATCGTAGCCTCTAAAGTTCCGAAGCGGTAACTCATCATCTCGGCAAGCGACTCTGCTCTTAAAGTAGCATCCTCCTTGGACTCTACAGTCGGGTCGATATATACCTTGGTAAGCTTGCCGACTATACTCTTTGCCTTGCTTCCCTGGGATATCTTATTATTTACTCTTGCCTTACCCGATATGAGCTTACCCTTACCAGCATCCACATTTCTGACCTCCACGCTTCCGTAGAGACCGGTTATATCATATTCCACGTTGATATTCATCAATCCCGTCTTCGGAGACAGATCTATCAAAGTGCTTGTATCGCTTTTTGCCTTTCTGAAGAAGAGCTTACCTCCTAAGATAAAGAAGTCGCAATTATATCTCTTTGCCGCTCTCACGAAGAATTCGTAATCACTCTCCGCCACCATCTCCACGGTAAATATACCGGAGGTCTGCTGAGCGCTGGCCTGATCCTTTGCCGGGGTTGAAGCAGCTCCCTCCGAAGGATTCGTTGGAACCGATGTCGGAACTGATGTCGGTATCGAACCCGCCTGAGCCCCGGACACTATGGTCTGTCCCTTGCCCGTCGTGTCGGCTATCTCGTATCCGGTGAAAACACCCTCGGACATCATCGTGCTGTAAGGATCGTTGTCAAGTATCTCCTTCAATGCCATAGAGTAGGAATTGGCTTTAAGCTGTCTCGAGGAATTATTTGCCATCATCACACCCTTTACATCGAGAGCGGATACCATAACACCGGGTACCCCGTCCTCTTCATAGATGAAGTTGACCTTAGCTATAAATCCTCTGAATACCTCTCTTACGCCCGTGGCATAACCAAATCTTATGAGAACCGATGAGCCGAGCGTGATATACTTTTTGAGCTTATCCATCAGAAATGTGGTCGATATAATATCATAAGAATTATAGATCACAAAGCTTGCCATGGATGCTTCCAAACCGGCGGAAAGCTCAACCCTTACATCCGATACGGCAAAGCCGAACTTGTTCTCCGCTATATTTAATCCGCCTATCTCTATAGATACATACGGATCTCTGAACAGTCCATATTCACTTTTTAAGCTTTCAAAATCAAATTCGGCCATCTCTTACTCCAATATTCCTAAGTCTATTCCCCGGAATCCGCCAAGGCCTCCGCCTCCGCTTATTCCGCCGGATCCTACGGGATTGATCACCTTTATTCCTCCCCCGACCTGAGAATTCTTGATCATCTCATTTATCGAAGGCTTCGGCTTCTCCTCCTGCTGCTGTGGATCCGTTTTCTGTCCCTTTTGTTCTTCGTCATATGCTGTCTCGGCCTTTTCGTATCTGTCCTTAGCTTCCTCAGCCTCTCTTTTGGATGTACCGGTTACGTATTTGGCATAATCAAGATTGTCCTTTGCCTTGCCGAGTTCAACCTCTCCTTCAAGTCTGACATGAGTAGATGTATTATATGCATCCAGCTTCTCTTTGGCTGTTTTTTCCTTTTCGTCAAGATCTTTTTTTGCTGTCTCTAAAGCTTCATTCTTGCTATCAAGATCTGTCTTAGCCGCAGTCTTTTCCTGTTCTGCCGCTGCACGTCCCGGATCGTTCTCGGGAAGCTTTTCAAGCTTCTCTGATGCCTCATCAAACTTCTTTTGAGCTTCCTCCTGAGCAGTCTCCGCCTTATCCCTTGCTTCCCTCGCGGCATCCTCCGCATCCCTTGCTTCAAAGTGTTCCTTCTGGGCTGCAGTCTCTTCCTGCTTCAGTTTATCAACCTTTTCCTGCTCTTCCTTGACCTTGTCCTCGGCAGCCTTTACCGCTTCCTCTGCTGCCTTCACGGCATCATCGGCATCCTCCTTGGCTTTCTTTGCCTCATCACGTTCCTTCTCTGCCGGAGTCCTTGTATCAGGTTCTTCGGGAGCGGGTGTGGGTTCGGGCGTGGACGGATCGTTGTTATCATCGTCATCATCGCTGTCGTCTGTGTCGTCGTCTGTATCGTCGTCACTCGGTCTTGTTTCTCTGCTCACTTCCTCTGAATCCACATTATAATATGTCTTTTCATCTTCCTCAGCTTTTTTCTCGGCCGCCTCCCGTGCTTCTCTGGCTTCCTGCTCCCTCTCGTCGCGGTCTTCCTCGCGTTTCTTCTCCGCTTCATCACGCTTATCTTCGGTAAGACTTATATTCACATCATTTTTTCTGCCGGATGTAAACTTTCTCTCCTGCTGTTTGGTTCCGAGCGAATCCTGTTTTTTCTGTATCTGTTTGGCTACCTTATCGGAATCGGATACCTCTTCCGACGTTGCCTCATCTATCGCGCCCTGTATGGCACCTGCAAGGGTAAGTCCAAGACCTGCAATACCCTTTGCGGTATTTGCAACCTGTGCTGCTGCACCCGCAACCGTATCCACGACATTCCCAACGGTATCCATCGCGCCCTTTACCTTACCGAAAACACCCTGCTCCTTGTAACCGAAAGCGCTGTCATAGGCTTCCATCCAGTAGCCCATATTCGTGGAATTGATCTCTGTATCCGAAAGAAGTATCGTAAGTGCTACCTCACCCCTGATCGGTCTTCCGTGAAGATCAAACATCGTATATGTACTTCTTACGTTCTTAAGCACGCCTTCATAGATCATACTTGACCAGCAGAAGGCAACCTCTCTTGTGTTCTCTTTCCTGATTGCGGCCGTAAAGCCTTCGACCATGGCCTGTACGGACCTGCTTTCAAACAATCCTGACTGCTTTCCGACCTTTTTTAATATGGCATTATACGCACTTTGCATGGCGGTGGTCAGATTGGCAAACGACGAATCATTCACAAAAGCTTCATTTGGTATGATCCGCTCAAAGACAAGAGTTACATGAAGTTCCATGTACGGGTAGTTGGCGCCCTTTGATATATCTGCTGCTCCTCCGGCACCGTTTACCTTTGTGACATCCTCTTCCTCGTATCTCTGCGATGATATCCTTAAGGATGAGGGATTGAACTGAACCTCAAATTCCTTGTTATAGGCAATGTTTCCTCTTAAGCCTGTCATCTTGCCTGACAGGCCGCTCGCAAGATCGCCCACCTGAGTCTTGAGCGGCTCTTTAAGTCCCGAGTTGCCGGCCATCTTGCTTACATCGTTCAGATTTGCCGGCGACATATCATCTATGCCGCCTCCGAAGCCGCCCTTTGATTTCGGCTGAACCGGATCTTTGGGTTCAAGCTCCGGATCCCCCTTCTCATGAAGCAGGATTATAGCCTTATCAACCTTGCCAAAGGCAAACTCTTCAAATTTATCTAAAACCAGATTACCCATAGACTGTACTCCTGTGTCAAGTCTTTATTAACTGAGCAGATTTCCGACCGCATCCGAAACCCCTCCGCTCACATTCTCTCCGACATTTGCGAGGTTTCCTCCAATACTCCTGTCGACAAATGCTGCCTTGAACGCTTCGTCCCAATACTCGTTATCGGTTGCATAACCCTGTGAAGAAGCAGCCTGACGAAGTGAAAGGTTAACCGTCGCCTTTATCGGTTCTCCCTTTTTATTGAACATGGTATAATTGGCATCAACCGAGTTGAGCTGACCATGAAAGAACATATCCGCCCATACAAATACCATGTTTCTCGTTCTGTTTGATATGAGCAGCGATATAAGTCCTTCGACCTTTTCCTTTATCGAATATCCGCCGGCGGCTTTGGTTATAAGATTTGCCGCCATATCCTTTACATTTCCGATATTCGGATTAAGATTCTCCCTTATGAAAGCATCCTGGGAGTTTACATCCTCAAATATAAGCTGTACGCTCATGAATGTAGTCGCTTTACGCTCCATGGTAACGAGCTGCTGAGCACCGGCATCACCCATGGCCCTGAAATCCCTCTGACGTCCTGCAGCCGTTGAAAATGTAAGACTGTTCGGATTATACTGAACCTCCATCTTCAGGAAGTTTTTTTCCGCCATGTTCGTTTCAGTTTCCTTCTTCTGTGCGGCATCGGCTTCAAACAGTTCACCGAGAGTATCAACATCCATAACCTGACCTGCGGCCTTCCCCATACGGGACGAAACCTTACCCGCCTTCTTCTTCTTGGCCAATGCTTTTAACGCTGAAACACTTTCATTTATGGCGTTCTTTGCATCCTCTCCCTGAAGGCCCGGAAGCGAAGATGCCGATCTTTTCTGCACAAAGATCATAGCCTTCGGTGCTTTGCCCTTTATTAAATCTGCCGTATCCGAAAAGACACCCATAACTCACTACACTCCTCTTCTTCGCTTTTCATCCGCAAGCCTTCTCGAAAGCTTATCATATACCTTATCCGTTATCGCATCCACCTGGCCGCGCACGGTTCTGGCAACCGCCTCGGTAATATCATAATTCTCCTGAGTAAAGGTACTTTTTTCTATATTATTTACCACAGTACTCTTCTCTGTTACATTGTTATTGACTATGGTATCTATACGCTCTGTCTGCTGATCTATCCTTCTGTTCTGATTGACTATCTCTTCTAAGAGTTCTTCGTCTATCTGTGTATCCTGAACCTTATGTATAAGAGAAAGCTTCTCCGCCGGTCTCTCATCAACTAAGATTCCCGGTTCCTTACGCCTTAATTCTCTCACAGTCTCAGTCACAGTTTCAGTCACAGTTTCGGTATTTTTTTGAATTATTTCGCGTTCGGCCGCTTTTCTTTGCTCTTCTTTTGCTGCATTTGCGGCCTCAACCCTCTTTATGTCCCTTTCGAGCTCTATAAAATTATCTCTTCGTACAAGATTGGTCTCTATAAACCTTTCGGGACGCTCTACATATTCTCTTACCAGGTTTAAGGCTCTCTGGTCGCCTTCTTCGAGAAGAGACTCTCTTGCAGTCTCCAGATCTCTTTCACGCGCTTTACTCTGCCTGTCCTCAGCCTTAGCTTCTCTCAAGAACTGAACCGGACTTTCGAGAGCCTTTAAGCTGTCGCTCAACTGTCTCTTTCTCTGATTTTCCCTCGGAACCTCACGATA
>ONVB01000362.1 GCA_900321145.1 uncultured Eubacteriales bacterium
GATCTAAAGAGCATGGGGAACAACCTGGATGATCTGAACAATGAATGGCTCTATCCTTATTTTCGGGAGCATGCAGACGAGCTTCTGGCAGGCCCTTCGGAGGAGGAACGGGCATTTCGTAATTCCGAACAATATGAGCAGGTTATGGCGCAACTCTTTTCCGAAGGAGGCAGTGATCCCGACAGCTTTACTGATATCGAGAAGAGCGTGATCGCGCGCTCAAGCCTGTCTATTGCCGTAATGATGACGGAGTTGACTTCCGCAGTCAGCTATGAAAAGGCATATGTGCTTGATTTGATCGACGAAAAGGAAGCCTATTATTATTATGACAGCCGATCCATTTCTGCGGTTGAGCAGGTGAACCCGACCGGGTTGGAGGCCGCATCCACGGATGTTGCGCCCGGGGAAACGCATTTTTTAAGCACGATCAGCTATCCGGCATCCAAGCACAGTGCCGTAAAGGAGATGTTAAAGGACCGCGATTCCCAAATACAAAAAATCTATTATGAGGTATACCATGATTCCGAAAACGGGAAGGAATATTATATCGGTTATATGCCGTACATCATAAACGGAAAGGTTATCTGTTATTACGCATTAGAATACGACTGGAGTGACTTCCGCAACGAGTTGGTGGGGCATTTGAAACGATCGATTTTGATCGGACTTTTGGTTCTGCTCGTATTAAACAGCTTGCTGATGCTTTACCTTTACAAAAAGGCCATCAAGCCTGCCCAGAAGGTGAAAGAGGGCGTACAGGCCTACATGGAGGACAAGAACAGCGAAGCCGTATGCGAGAAGATGAGTACGGTAAAAACGAAGAATGAAATCGGTGTGCTGGCAAAAAGTTTTTCCGACCTTGCCACGGAGATTGACCGTTATACGGCAGAGATCATGCATTTGACGGATGAAAAAGCAAGGATAAGCGCAGAGCTTGATCTTGCCACAAGGATTCAGGCTGATATGCTCCCGAGCATCTTCCCGGCCTTCCCTACCCGCAAGGAGTTTGACCTTTATGCGTCCATGACACCGGCAAAAGAGGTTGGCGGTGATTTTTATGACTTCTTTATCATTGATCCCGACCACCTGGGGCTGGTGATCGCCGATGTTTCCGGCAAGGGTATTCCGGCGGCCATGTTTATGATGGTTTCCAAGAACATCGTGGCAAACAATGCCATGCTCGGCAAATCTCCGGCACAGATCCTGCATGACGCAAACAATGCCATTATCAAGAATAACGATCAGTGCATGTTTGTGACGGTTTGGATCGGTATCCTTGAGATCTCTACCGGAATCCTGAGAGCGGCTAACGCAGGACACGAGTATCCGATCTTAAAGAGGGGAGATCAATTTGAACTCTTTAAGGAGCCTCACGGGATGCCGCTCGGCTTTATGGATGATTCGGAATACGAGGAGTATGTAATTGAGATGAACCCCGGCGACAAGCTTTTTGTGTACACAGACGGTGTACCGGAAGCGACTGCCGCGGACCAGCAGATGTTCGGCACCGACAGGACTATAGAGGTCTTAAATAAAGATGTCTCAGCTTCGCCGAAGCAGATGCTTGAAAGTGTAAAGGAAGGTGTAGATGCCTTTGTGAAGGATGCGGAGCAGTTCGATGACCTGACCATGCTTGCGCTCGAATACAGGGGTGTATAAGGCTTGCAGGACATTTCATGACAAGAGACGGTGAAAACCCTTAAGTAAGAATAGCAAGGCAAAAACTTCGTGGAATAACGACGCGGGTTTTGCCGGGATGTAACAAATTTCTTGATTATTATAAGCATTTTTGATATAATTTTCCTCAATTACAGGCACACTGAACGGAGGTATTGCAATGATAGAGGCAACCAGCTGTGGCGGTGTGGTAATATTCAGAGGAAAGATACTGCTCCTGTACAAGAATTACAGGAATAAGTATGAGGGCTGGGTACTTCCCAAGGGAACCGTGGAAGAGGGCGAGGAGCATAACGAGACCGCGTTAAGAGAGGTTCATGAGGAGACCGGAGTCAGGGCCCAGATCATAAAGTACATAGGGAAGAGCAATTATACCTTCAGTACTTCCTATGATGTGGTGAACAAGGATGTATACTGGTATCTTATGATGGCTGATAGTTACTATAGCAAGCCGCAAAGGGAGGAGTATTTTATGGATTCGGGGTACTATAAGTATCACGAGGCATACCACCTCCTTAAGTTCCCCAACGAAAAGCAGATGCTCGAGGAGGCATACTCGGAGTATCAGGTGTTGAAGCAGAATAATCTGTGGGGAAGCAAAAAGTATTTTTGAGAGAATGCATATGAGCCGCCTTGTGCGGCTCTTGTGCGTTATTATGAAAAAGATTCTGAGCGTAAGCGAAGAATCTTGAAGGAAAGCAGTATGAAGAATAAAACAAGAAAGATAATAACCACGGTCCTGATGATCATTTGTGCGGCAGTGTTCGTGTGCTGTGCCGTGTATTTGATAAAGTACTATGCGGCCTCAAAAAAGAGCGAGGATACCTACTCTGATCTAAGAGAGCTTATAGATACGGCCGAGGAGGCTCCGATGGATCTTTCGTCCGTTGAATATGAAAGTGACGGGAATACCGGCACTGAAACCGACGATAAAGAAAAGAGCGACGATAGCGAGAAGTACTTTACGGAGATTGGCGGAAAGAAGATATATAAGAAGTATGCGGCGCTTTACGAGAAGAACCCGGATTTTATAGGCTGGCTTACCTTAACGGGTACAGTCATAGATTATCCGGTGATGCAGACTCCCGATGATGAGGAGAAGTATCTTCATCTTGATTTTGACGGGGAGTACAGCAGCGCCGGAACACCATTTGCGGATACCGACAGTAGTATAAACCCTCCGAGCGATAACATCATAATCTACGGACATAACATGAACACCAGGAAGATGTTCTATGAGCTGACAAACTATGATTCGGAGGAGTTTTACAAGACACATAAGACTATAATATTTGATACGATATACGGGCCGGGAAGGTATGAGGTTGTGGCTGCTTTCAGGTCACAGGCTTATCCGAAGGGAACCACCGGTGTATTCAAGTATTATGATTTCTTCAATGCCGACAGTGCAGAGGATTTTGATGCATATATCGAAAGCTGCAGGGCGCTGACCCCCTACGAGGTGGAAAGCACGGCGGAGTACGGTGATAAGCTGATCACACTTTCGACCTGCGCTTACCACAGCGAGACGGGAAGGTTTGTGGTGGTTGCAAAAAAGATAAAGTAAGAGGATTAATTATGGCAAATATTGTACTTGGCATACTTGCCCATGTGGATGCGGGCAAGACCACTCTGTCCGAAGCATTTGCATATAAGACCGGTGTGAGAAAGAAGCTCGGAAGGGTGGATAACGGAGATTCAATGCTCGACACGGACGAGCAGGAGAGAAGAAGAGGAATCACGATATTCTCGAAGCAGGCAGTTCTCCCGATGGAGCGCTTTACCTTAACCCTTCTTGACACCCCCGGGCATGTGGACTTCGCTGCAGAGGCGGAGAGAACTCTTGCGGTTCTTGACTATGCGATACTCCTGATCAGCGCCGCGGACGGAGTATCGGGGCATACGCTCACACTGTTCAGACTCCTTAAGGAGTATAACATACCCGCCTTTGTATTTGTGAATAAAATGGACCAGCCCGGGACTGACGCAGAGTCGGTCATGAAGGAATTAAAGCAGAAGCTTTCATCGTCATGCGTTGATTTCACGGATATCATGTATGATAAAGAAAATGTGTCGCTTTACGGGGGCGCATCAGAGGATGTGGCCATGCTCACGGCGGATGAGGATGAGATAGATGCATTTCTTGATACGGGAAGGGTAAGGCTTGCCGAGGTGAGAAGCCTTATCATGGAGAGGGAGCTTTTCCCGTGCTTTTTCGGTTCGGCCCTGAGGCTTAACGGTGTGGATGAGCTTTTGGAGATGCTGGAGCTTCTCTGCGCACCGAAGAGATACGGCAAGGATTTCGGAGCGCTGTGTTACAAGATCACAAGGGATGCAAAGGGCGAGAGGCTTTCTCATATGAAGATCACGGGCGGAAGCCTAAAGCTTAAGGATGTGATCGGAGAAGACGGAGAGAAGGTAAATGAGATCAGGCTCTATAACGGAGACAGGTACGAGAATCTGTCCGAGGCTCACGCCGGAGAGGTGGTTGCGATTCCGGGAATCGATGATTCATACGCCGGCTGCGGTTACGGCTTTGAAAAGGGAAACGATATAAGACTGATCGAACCGGTCATAGTATATACCATGATTACACCGGACAATATAAAGGCAAGGCATATTTATCCCGATATCATGGCTCTTGCAGAGGAGATGCCCGAGCTTGAGTGTGAGTGGGATGAGACGAACGAAGAGATACGAGTGAAGCTTATGGGGCGTGTGCAGCTTGAGATACTGACCGAGCTGATACTCGTGAGACTTCACTTTACCCCTAAGTTTACCACAGGCAGGATAACCTACAAGGAGACAGTGAGGGGAAGCTCGATCGGAGTGGGACATTTTGAACCGCTCAGGCACTATGCCGAGGTCCACGTAAGGATAGAGCCCGGAGAAAGAGGCTCGGGAATAGAGATAGAGTCCGAGGTATCGGAGGATGTGCTTGATAAGAACTGGCAGAGGCTTATCATGTATCATCTGAAGGAAAAGCAGCATAAGGGTGTGCTCGTGGGCGGACAGCTCACGGACGTAAAGCTTGTGGTGATAAACGGCCGGGCACATCCCAAGCATACTGAGGGCGGAGATTTCAGGAAGGCTACGATACGTGCCGTAAGGCAGGGGCTGATGAAGGCGGATTCCATGCTATTGGAACCGTATTATAACTTTACGGTAAGTGTACCTTCGGGCATGCTTGGCCGTGCCATGACAGACCTGAACAATCTTAACGCACATATAGAAACCCATGAGAATGACGGTGAAAATGCCATGATATCCGGCAGGGGGCCGGTGTCGACGCTTATGGACTATCAGGTCAATCTTAATTCTTATACCGGTGGCAAGGGGCAGATGAGTGTCACTCTTGCGGGCTATGACGAGTGTCACAATGAGGATGAGGTGCTTGCGGCTTCGACCTACGATCCCGAGGCGGATCTTGCCAATCCTCCGTCTTCGGTATTTTGTGCGCACGGTGCAGGCTTTGTGGTACCGTGGTATGAGGTGGATTCATATAAGCACCTCGATGATGAAGAGGCTTATGTAAATGAATCTGTGGATATCGCACGCATGGCAAGGCAGGGCGGAAGCTTCGACGGGATGAGCATAGATCTCGAGGAGATAGACAGCATAATAAGCCGTACGGCTGCGGCAAATGCAAACAAGAAGAAGAGTGCCTACAAGAAGAAAAAGCTTCCCGAGCGCGACCGGGTCATGAGTTCGGGCGGCAGTCAGACCTCATCGGATAAGTATGCCGCAAAGAATACTCAGACAGCGGTTCCTAAGGAGAAGCTTCTTATAGTGGACGGCTTTAATATAATGTATGCGTGGGAAGAACTGACAGGTCTTTTGAAGGATAATATGGACTCGGCAAAGCTTTCTCTTATAAGGACGCTGTCTAACTATCAGGGGATGGTCGACCGTGAGATACTGCTTGTGTTTGACGGGTATAAGACGAAGGGAAACCAGGGCAGCGAGGCTAAGGCGGAACAGATAACCGTTGTTCACACAAAGGAGGGCGTGACCGCCGATGCATTTATAGAGCGCTTTACACACGACATGAAATCGAAGTATGAGATAACCGTGGCAAGCTCCGACGGCATGATCCAGACCATAGTCAGAGGGCAGGGCGGATATATAATGTCCGCAAAAGATTTAAAAGAAGATATAAAAAGACTTGCAAATGAGTTCAAGATGAATTATAATGTGAAAGAAAGTTAGATTGTACGCAATCTAATTACAAACAACCCAATAATAGATTATACATTTTATATCACAAAGGAGGAAGTAAATATGGCAGCATTACATTTGAACGCAGATAACTTTGAGGCAGAGGTATTAAAGAGCGATAAGCCGGTTATAGTTGATTTCTGGGCAAGCTGGTGCGGTCCCTGTAAGATGCTCGGACCTATAGTTGAGCAGATCTCTGAGGAGAGAGAGGACGTAAAGGTATGCAAGGTTGATGTGGATGAGAACGGTGACCTTGCGGAGAAGTACAGTGTGATGAGCATACCGTGCGTATTCCTGTTCAAGAACGGTGAGGTTGCAGGCAAGTCGGTAGGAGCACTTCCGAAGGATCAGCTGCTTAAGGCACTCGGACTGTAGGAGGTAGGCCTATGAAGTATGATGTGGTGATAATCGGCGCCGGAACCGCAGGACTTACGGCAACCATCTATGTACAGCGCGCCGGAAAGCAGGCCCTTGTCTTAGAGGGCGGTACCTATGGCGGTCAGATAGTCAACTCACCGGAGATAGCCAATTACCCCGGCTTTAAGAACATATCCGGTTTTGAGTTCGTTACGGCCCTTTATGAGCAGGCATCTGCGCTCGGGATGGAGTTTAAAAACGAAGCCGTTGCAGAGATAGCAAAGAAGGACGATGGCTTTGTTGTGACTACCTCGGCAGACAGCTATGACGCTTCTTCGGTGATAATAGC
>ONVB01000358.1 GCA_900321145.1 uncultured Eubacteriales bacterium
AGACAAATCACGGTTTTCCATCTTCTCAGCTGCCTCCAGAGGACATGCCTCCGTAATTCGCCGATTGATCTTTAACTCCGGATGGCTCAATGCATCATGATAGCTGATATATGGATTGATATCTCCCAAATTGAGCAACTCCGTATCATTGATGAAATTAATTTTACCGCCTTCATACAAATTCCTGTACTTCTCGTTTGCTTCAGCAACATCCCTTTTGTCAGTATCCACAAAGATAAAACGATAAGTTTCGTTCATCACCTGAAGACGTGATTTCATCTCCGTACCCTTTGTCCTCTCATATACCTTGTACTTGAGAAGAGAGACAGTGTTGACACCTGAACCACCTAAACCGATAAAAATATGTTTCTCTGCCATAATGATATATTTTTAGTTATTATTTAATTCATCCAACGAACACGATAATCGCCCACACTAATATGTGTATATCTGGCAATGGAGGGATGCTGATGCGGGCCATATTTCACACCTATCTTAAAAGAAGATCCCCTATCCATAGTCACGATATATCTGGGATGCTTAAGGAAGAACAAGAATGGGTTATAACGCTTCACCTCAATAGAAATATGCCAATTGGCATCAGGAACGGAGAGGAAACTGGCGCCTCTTCCGAAATCAACCTTATTTAATCCCTGTGCCTTTTTCCTTTCTGATACAGCCTCACCATTAAACATCACTTCGAACTTTCCATTGATACGATAGAAATCTGAACCATTCTTCATAAAAGCACGAATGACAAGCACGATATAGAGAATGATCAATGCGATAATCAGACAGCAAAGCCAAAGCGGTAGCGGATAACAAAACAAGAGTCGATTCACAGGAGCACTGGCCTGGAACTTGGGAGCCTCGAAACCTAATTTACTCAACTCTGCTTCATAAGGTACGTCATAGGAGGCAATAGCTGTGATGTCGCCCTTGATCTTCTTAAAAGAAGGATTTACGAGGCTGGCTTTCTGGTGATAAAACTTACCAGCATCCAGAACATCGTCTTCTTCCGCAGTACTTTTGGGGAGGTCTGACTTGAATTCAAAGCCCTTAGCAGACGTGTTTACTGCATCCACACGAAGCTTATCATATACAGGATTCGATTTCCAGGAAATGCCGAGTTCCAGATGACCATCAATATCAAACGATGGATCAATCGCGAACTCTACCGGCTGAATCTTGTGTTTGATGAGTGCATAAAACTTATCGAGCAGAATAGCATTCTTTCGTTGCGTAAACCAGTCTGACAAAGCACTACCACTGGTAATGGGTACATGATTGAAATTGAATGCCTTTGGGAAAACATTCCTCACTTTTTCCAAGTCACGACCACTTCCCGGGAGCTGTAGTGCAAAGACAAACACATCGTTTCCAGCCTGCTCTGTTGCGAATCGTTTGGCGACACCATCCCAGTCTTCCTGACCTTTTCGCGACAATGAAGGATCGTGCAAGAAGTCGGTTATGATGAACACGAACTTCAGTTGGCTACGGTCAATCTGCTTCATGTCGGTTGCCAGATATCGGAGCATATTCTCCAGATCCGTATATCTAAAGTATTTCTCCCGCTCATATTCAGTAGTTGGCTTGTCGTAGATATGCCCTGCATAATTGATGAGGTTTGTAATCGTCTCCGGTCCTATCTTTCCAGCACTGCCTACCTCATTCGTAGCCTCACCACCGAACTTGATGATAGAGACATAGTCGCCTGACTGCAGCGATTTAAAGAATTCACCCAAGGCTGGTACAACCGTTTCCTGGTATTTGTTCATCGTACCAGACACATCGATTGCAAAGATGTAGTCGGCTCGCTGTCCTTCAAGTTCCTTTCCGAACTTCTGCATCAGCTGGGGATAATCGGCCTTCAGCGCATTGAGACTCTGCTGCTGTGCCAGCATAACTGTTGCGCTTAACAAAAGCGTTATTATGATTAGAGATTTCTTCATATCTTTTTAGGTAGAAAAGAGTTAAACCACGGTTCTTCTTTATCGCTTAATCCCACTAGCCAAGCTGTAAGAGGACTTATCTCCACTTCCTTTAGCGGGAAATAGGGATTGTGCATCACTTCCTTCGGATACATTTTTTCCATGCGCTCAGAGTTCTCTGCCGTCTGTACTTCTGTCTCATACAGATCGACAGCGCCAAACAAGTGCAGGAACTCATGAATAATGCAACATGCTGTCAACTTCCATTCTGGAGAATGGTACAGGATCGTACCTTCCGGTTCATCCGATTCATTATAGCAAGGACACGCATAGCCACGTCCTTTTTTGTTCGCAATAATAAAAACAAGAGACTGGTCACAACCGGAGTTTTTCTTTGCCCACTCAGGATAATCTGCATCAGAAGGGCAGCCCGCCTCTTGCAGGTACTTTTTGGCGATTCCCCATTGTGCAGCCCCAGAATCACCATCAGGAACGATATCTGTTTCAAAGGGTTCGAAGAGTCCGTGTGTGGCATTCACGAATCTGACATTCTTCCCATAGCTCTTCGCCTTCCACTCCAGCCAGGATTCTGCATCACGAACTTGTTTAAAGAGATCCATCTTCTCATTCATAGACCATGCCGTCTCCGAAACGAAGAAAGATATCACATAGATACTGCCTTCGAGTCGCTTAGCACTGCCTTTATTAATAGATGGATACGTCATAACCTTCTCAGCAGATAGATTCTAGAGATGGCATGTAGTTCCGTTGTATCATCTCGGCAAATTTGACCGATATCTCCTTTTCCGAGAAGCCGATATTCTTACCGAAGGAATAGATGAGTCCAATCTCGTCCTCAGAGATTTCCTTATCCGACATGACCAAACCAATCATATACGACA
>ONVB01000356.1 GCA_900321145.1 uncultured Eubacteriales bacterium
ATCGTATCTCCTATATGGATATCCTGTATACCTGAAATGGCTACTATGGAACCGATCTGAGCCTCGTTTACCTCAACCTTCGAAAGTCCCTCAAACTCATAGAGCTTTCCTATCTTGACCTTGACCTTCTTGTCAGGCTCGTGAGCATTTACGATGACACACTCCTGGTTAAGCTTCAGGCTTCCGTTATCTACCTTTCCGACGCCTATACGACCCACATACTCATTATAATCGATGGTGGATATAAGCACCTGAGTTCCCGCGTCGGGATCTCCCTCGGGAGCAGGTATCGACTCCAAGATAGTCTCGAAGAGAGGCTTCATATCGGTACCGGGTTCGTTCGGTGTCCTCGAACATATACCCTCTTTTGCGGATGCATAGAGGAAAGGACAGTCAAGCTGCTTTTCGTTCGCATCGAGCTCAAGGAGAAGCTCAAGAACTTCCTCCTCAACCTCGGCAGGTCTCGCCTCGGGACGGTCTATCTTATTTATACAGACTATTACATTCAGATCAAGCTCCAATGCTTTCTTAAGCACGAACTTGGTCTGGGGCATGGCGCCCTCGAAAGCGTCTACCACAAGGATAACGCCGTTTACCATCTTCAATACTCGCTCAACCTCGCCTCCGAAATCGGCATGGCCGGGAGTGTCTATGATATTTATCTTGGTTCCGTTATAAGTAACCGCTGTGTTCTTGGAGAGAATGGTAATACCTCTCTCCCTCTCTATATCGTTTGAGTCCATGACACGCTCTGCCACTTCCTGGTTCTCACGGAAAATACCGCTCTGCTTTAAAAGCTCATCCACCAAAGTGGTCTTGCCATGGTCTACGTGTGCTATTATTGCTATATTTCTTACATCTTCTCTTTTCATGACTCTACGCTGTAATTCGGCGCCTCCTTGGTAATCTGTATATCATGAGGATGACTCTCCTTGAGTGAAGCTGCAGAGATCTCTATGAACTCGGCCTTCTCATGAAGCTCCTCTATGGTTCTTGCTCCGCAGTAGCCCATGCCGGCACGAAGACCGCCTATAAGCTGGAATACGGTATCCTCGACGGAACCCTTATATGCCACACGGCCCTCTACACCCTCGGGAACAAGCTTCTTTGCGTTTGCCTGGAAGTAACGATCCTTGGAACCGTTCTCCATAGCCGAGATTGAGCCCATGCCTCTGTAAACCTTGTATTTTCTTCCCTGGAAGAGCTCGAAGTCTCCGGGTGCCTCATCGGTTCCCGCAAATATAGAGCCCATCATACATACATTTCCACCTGCCGCAAGAGCCTTGGTAACATCACCCGAGTACTTGATACCGCCGTCTGCGATAACAGGTATTCCTGCCTCCTTGGCTGCATCATAAGCTTCCATGATAGCGGTGATCTGCGGAACACCGATACCTGCGACAACTCTCGTTGTACATATCGAACCGGGTCCGATACCGATCTTGACTGCGTCGACGCCCATATCGATCATGGCCTGAGCGCCCTTCTTGGTTGCCACATTTCCTGCTATTACATTAAGATCGGGATACTTCTCCTTGATGAGCTTGAAGGTCTTCAACACATTTGCCGAATGGCCGTGAGCTGTATCGATTACTATCGCGTCAACCTTGGACTTCATAAGCTCATCCACTCTGTCGGTGATATCCGGTGTTACTCCTACCGCTGCCGCACACAGAAGTCTGCCCTGTGAATCCTTGGCTGCGTTCGGATATTTGATCTGCTTTTCTATATCCTTTATCGTGATAAGACCCTTCAAATGGAAGTTCGCATCGACGATAGGAAGCTTCTCCTTCCTTGCCTCGCCGAGTATCTTCTTCGCATCATCTAAGGTTATGCCCTCCTGAGCGGTGATGAGATTCTCGGTCGTCATGGAGTACTTGATCTTCTTTGAGTAATCAGTCTCAAACTTAAGATCACGGTTTGTGATGATACCTACAAGCTTTCCGTCCTCGGTTATCGGAACGCCCGATATCCTGAACTTCGCCATGAGCTTATCCGCATCATCAAGTGTATGTTCGGGTGAAAGAGAAAACGGATCGGATATAACCCCGTTCTCAGACCGCTTTACCTTATCTACCTCTTCTGCCTGTGCCTCAATCGACATATTCTTGTGAATAACACCTATACCGCCCTGTCTCGCCATTGCTATAGCCATCCTGTACTCGGTTACGGTGTCCATTCCTGCACTCATAAGAGGAATATTGAGCCTTATATTCTTTGTCAGCTGTGTGGAAATATCCACATCATTCGGTATTACCTCTGAATACTGGGGAACTAAGAGTACATCATCAAATGTGATTCCTTTTCCGATTATCGATGCCATTTTCTTCTTTTACCTTCCTTTCGTTATGCTAAAGTGTTTTTTATCAATAAAATGCTGTATTTTATATGCATACAGACATTTTACGGCCAAAATTCCATTTATAAATAAAATGTTGTATTTGCAATTATACAAATACAACATTTTACAATCTCAAATCACTGCCATATCTACTTGTTATCCTGATATACACATATATACAAGTTGATATAATCTTTTCCCTCGAAGCTCAAGGGAACCTTCAAACCGTCGACATCAGACTTAAGCTGAAGCTTCTCGCCATGTACCGCAAGAGGCGGCGTGATATCGATCAGAACACCCAAAGTGGAGAATATAGTCGCAGTGTTACCCATGATCATATTCGAAAGCTCGTTCAACGCCGAACAGGACATATCGTCAAGCTCCTCTACAGGCATGCCGAACATCATCCTCGAAGCTATCTCCTTCGCATAAGGCTCGACCATAGAGATGATAACCTGTCCCTTCATCTCACCTACTACGCCGACCTGTATGGTATATGACTTATCATGTATATAAAAATCTGTCTTCTCCGGTTTCCCGACCGTGAGCTTCATCTGTGTTACACTCTCAACTATCGTTATACTCGACTGAAGAAACGGGTTAATATATCTAACATCCATTGCCGGAATCATAAGCAGTCTCCTATCGCTCAAAAGATAGGGATATTGTAACACATCTCGCCCCTATATTCAAACACTAATTAAGTTTTTTTTATTGTTTTTATATTCTCTCCGCGATAAGGCTTCCCATCTCGTCGGTTCCGACAAGCTTGCCGCCCTCGGACATGATATCTCCGGTGCGGTAACCCTCCTCGAGCACCTTCTTTACCGCGTTCTCTATAGCGTCACCCTCGGCATCAAGGTCAAATGTAAACTTGAGCATCATAGCAGCGGAAAGAATCGTGGCTATCGGGTTTGCCTTATTCTGTCCGGCTATATCCGGAGCTGATCCGCCGCTCGGCTCATAGAGTCCGAACTTTGTCTCGTTTAAGGACGCAGACGAAAGCATGCCGATCGAGCCTGTTATCATTGACGCCTCATCCGACAGGATATCGCCGAACATATTCTCGGTCAGGACCACATCGAACTGTGCCGGATCCTTCACAAGCTGCATAGCACAGTTATCCACAAGCATATGCTCATAGCTTACCTCAGGATAATCCTTTGCCACCTCTTCAACTATCTTTCTCCAGAGTCTTGAAGAGTCAAGGACATTTGCCTTGTCAACGCTTGTGACCTTCTTTCTTCTCTTCATGGCTATGTCAAAAGCCTTTATGGCTATACGTCTGATCTCCTTATCCGTATATGTCAGAGTGTCTATTGCAGTCGTCACTCCGTCTACTTCGGTAGTCGACCTCTTACCGAAGTAGAGGCCGCCGGTAAGCTCACGCATGATAAGCATATCAAAGCCCCTTGCCGCTATCTCCTCCTTCAGCGGGCAGGCCTTATAGAGCTGCTCGTAAAGAAGAGCCGGTCGTAAATTGGCGAAGAGCCCAAGCTCCTTCCTTATCTTCAGGAGACCTGCCTCGGGGCGCTTCTCCGGCGGAAGCTTATACCACGGTGAAGTCGAGGTGTTGCCGCCTATCGAACCCATAAGGACAGCGTCGGCAGCCTTGGCCTTGGCAACCGTCTCGTCTGTAAGCGGTTCGCCACAGGCGTCTATGGAGCATCCTCCCATAAGAAGCTGCTCGTAGTTAAATGTATGGCCGTACTTTGCACCTACCGCATCAAGAACCTTCATCGCCTCGGTCACAACCTCGGGGCCTATACCGTCTCCTTTGATCACTGCTATGTTACATACCATGATTTATGTCCTCCTTGATTTAGTTTTATAGTAACGTTTTTTATAGTTACGCTTTTTCGGGTGGTGATACTTGATATTCCAAATCACACTACGATTTTCTAAATCAGCGCGTTCGGGTATTCGTTTCGTTGCACGAAATCGCACAACCGTTACGCTTCGCTTCACTTATGCGATTTCTGAGCACTCAACTTCATACCACTCACTGCTGATTTGACGAAAATCTCCGCGAAAAGATTTGGAATATCAGTACACCACACCTCAAAGCTGTTTATTGAAACCCCTTGTCATCCTGAGGGCAACGCCCGAAGGATCTTTCTTCTTAGAAGTTTATATCATACCATACTATGAAGGTGTACACCGTCCATATTTTTCTCCACAGGTCGGAATTGCCACCGATGTATTCGTCATAGATGGATTTTAATTCATCCATGTTGAAGAACCTGGCTGCTGTTTCGCCAAAAAGCTTTTCGCGTACCGGTGCATTGTAATTCTCATCAGCCATCCATATACGGATAGGTACTATGAAGCCGAGCTTCTTTCTGAAGGCTATCTCCTCCGGGAGAACC
>ONVB01000353.1 GCA_900321145.1 uncultured Eubacteriales bacterium
ATCTACGGTAAGGGCATTCATTATCGCATCCTTTGTTATGATATCTCTCGGCCTGATGTTCTGACGGTACATCTCCATAACAGCATAGCCTGCCCTCTTCGCAAGCTTAAGTCTCTCACTGTATACGGCAGGTATAGTGCCGTTGCCCGGAAGTCCCATACCGAGCGCTTCGGTAAGGCAGTTCATGGAATTGGCGGTATACATACCTGAACATGAACCTGCAGTCGGGCAGGTGTGGCACTCATAATCATATACATCATTTTCATCCATCTTGCCTGCGGCATAAGCACCTACGGCTTCAAACATAGATGAAAGAGATGTCTTTCTTCCCTTTACATGGCCTGCAAGCATGGGGCCGCCGGAAACAAAGACCGTCGGAACATTTACCCTTGCAGCAGCCATAAGAAGGCCGGGAACGTTTTTATCACAGTTGGGTATCATTACGAGAGCGTCAAACTGGTGCGCTGTAGCCATGCACTCGGTAGAGTCTGCGATCAGGTCTCTGGTGACGAGAGAATACTTCATACCTATATGTCCCATCGCTATACCGTCGCAGACAGCAATGGCAGGGAACATAACAGGCACTCCGCCTGCTTCTGCCACGCCAAGCTTAACGGCCTGGGCTATCTTGTCAAGGTTCATGTGTCCTGGAACGATCTCGTTGTAGGAGCACACGATACCTACCATAGGCTTTTTCATCTCCTCATCGGTCATACCGAGAGCATTGAACAGACTTCTGTGCGGTGCTTGCTGCATGCCGCTTTTTACATTGTCACTCTTCATAATGCACTACTTCCTTTCGTATGTCTATTTCATATATCAATGCATTTATAACCCGCTTTAAGCATACAAAAACCACACGCTAAAGCGCAATTAAGGTGTATTTTATCATTATTGATAGTTTAATGCAACAAAAAAATGGTCCGGAGAAGAACTTATCTCCGAACCATTCATTCACTTTTTATTAACCTCTTTTAAGGAAATCAGGTATCTTTATGCCCGAGCTGTTTGAAGACTGGGGCTTAGCTGCCTGAGTCGCCTGCGGACGTGCTGTCTGCGCTGTCTGTGTTGCCTGAGGACGAGCGGCTACTGCAGGTCTTACTGTCTGTGTGGGCTGCGGCTTGCTGAGGAAATCAGGCTTTGTAACCGTTGCCTGAGGTCTTGAATTCGGAACGGAAGGCGCTGCCTGAACCTGAGACTGAGTCACTGCCGGCTTAGCCTGAGGTCTTGAAGATGTAGGTACATTGACTGCCGTATTGCCTGTTGCTATAGCCATACCATCCTGAATACCCGTAGCAATTATGGTTATGCATACATCCTCGCCCATCACATCATTGTCAACAGTACCGAAGATGATGTTGGCTGTATCACCGGCTACCTCGGTAAGGTAGGTGATAGCATCGTATGCTTCAACTATTCCTATATTGCCGGAGAAGTTGACGATAATATCGGTTGCTCCGGAAACCGTAGTCTCGAGCAGCGGGCTGTCCATAGCTGACTTGATGGCATCTACGGCCTTGTTGTCACCGCTTGCACGACCTATACCTATATGAGCTATACCCTTATCTCTCATGACTGTCTGGATATCTGCGAAGTCAAGGTTGATAAGTCCGGGCTTGTTGATAAGGTCGGTCACACCCTGTACGCCCTGCTGAAGGACCTCATCCGCCTTCTTCAAAGCATCGGGTATGCTTGTACGCTTATCACATATCTGAAGAAGCTTGTCGTTCGGGATCACGATAAGTGTATCCACGTTCTCCTTAAGCTTTGCTATCCCGTTGATGGCGTTGTTCATACGCGGCTTACCTTCGAAGGTGAAGGGCTTGGTTACCACGCCTACCGTAAGTATGCCTAAATTTCTTGCGATCTCCGCTACTACCGGAGCTGCACCTGTACCGGTACCGCCGCCCATACCGCAGGTTACAAATACCATATTGGCATCCTTCATGATGTCAGTGATCTCCTCGCGGTTCTCTTCTACCGCGCTGGCACCTACTTCAGGCTTAGCACCCGCACCGAGACCCTTGGTGAGCTTCTCACCTATCTGAATCTTTGTGGTGGCACGGCTCTGTGAAAGAATCTGCTTATCTGTATTTATCGCGATAAGCTCAACACCCTCCACATTCTCATCGATCATTCTGTTGACTGCGTTGTTACCGGCACCGCCGACTCCTATGACAAGGATTCTTGCGGGCGTTTTCTCGTCGTTTGATTTAATCTCTAACAAGGTCTCGTCCTCCTTAATATATATCCTCTTTACCTATAAAAATGCAATATTAGTTGTATAATAGCTTTTTTCATCACAAAATTCAATACTTAATTTCATTTTTTTGACGTTCGCTATTTTCTGCTGAAGCTTGCTGTTGCTCCCGAAGTCCTGTAATCCTTCATATACAGAATGCCCTTCATGCCGTTTAGCTGATCTAAGATAGATCCGAGGTTCATAAGCTGAACAGCTATATAGTCTCCTCTTCCGAGTTCTACCGTTACATCTCCGCAGGTAAGTTCGATCTCATCCTCCGGGGTAAACTTTATCCCGTCCAAGTCGATCCCGTATTTTTCCACAAGCTGGGTTATGCTTAAAATATGCTGAAATCTGGCCGTGTCCGACACCGGGAGCCTCTCTCCCATCTCCCAGTTGTCGAACTTAAGGCCTTTTATACAAGGAACACCTTTGATAAGGTGATTACCCGCTTCAAGAACTATTCCGTCCTTGTCAAAGAACACATACCCGTTCATGTACTCCACACAGCCCGAGAGAGATTTCTCGTAGACCGTTACATTTACGGTATCCTTGCTCTCTATATCCACATCGAGTTTTGCCACGAAGGGGATTGATTTTATCGGATGCATTTTGATGTCAAGCTTCAATAAAAGTGTATTGTTGAGCGGGGCGCTTGCAAGCACCGCTTCCCTTACCACATCCTCGGAGACTACCTGATTTCCGGTCACGTTTATGGTGATGATCGTATGCGAATCAAAGAAACGATACGCAGCACCCAAAACTACGAGGATTGCCGCAAGGATCACTATGCCCTTATAGCTCCTCTTACCACGAACCTTTACCTCGTTGTCCGCGGGCTCCGAGCCGGCAGCCTCTGCAGTGATCCCGGATATATCTTCCGATACATCTTCCGTTATTTTTCCCGATGTTTTTTCCGTCATTTCTTCCACTGAAGTCTCCCCCTTTTTTAGTTCTTCAGTTTCAATAATCCCCTTTATCAAGCCTGTAACCTCACTTTTTCATAAGGATTACCCTGCCGTTCTACATTTAACAGTATTCCTATCTCCGCAAGATGCATCAGCAGAGATGTACCGCCGTAGCTTACGAACGGGAGCGCCATTCCGGTGTTCGGCATAAAGTTGACCGCCACACCCACATTTATTATCACCTGCACCGCTATCTGACTTAAGACTGCGGTCACAAGCAATCCTCCGAATCTGTCCTTGGCATCCTGAGCTATATAATACAGCCTTATAACAAGCACCGTAAACAGGATCAATACACACACAGCTCCAAATATACCGAGCTCCTCGCATATATTGGAAAAAATCATATCGTTATGCGACTCCGGCAGTATATTCTTCTGTATGCCCTTACCGATGCCTTTGCCCATTAAGCCACCCGAGCCTACGGCATACAGTGAGTTTCTGACCTGATATCCGTTTTCTCCCTCCGGATGAAACCATGCATCGATTCTTGCACTTCTGTAAGCCATGGCCACAAGAAGTCCGATGGCACCGGCAACAAGAATTCCTGTATATAAGCCGAAGGCTTTGTAATTCTTCGTCGTTACGAATACCATGATGACCACGATACCGGCACAGACTACTCCGGTAGACAGATTTTCCTTTGCTATGGCTCCCACCGTAAGCAGCTGAAGCGCCGTTGCCTTCCATATTCCCTGAAAAGACTGCATCAGCTTAGGATGACCGGAACAGATATTTGCCGTGAAAAGCGCTATCGCAGGCTTCGCAAACTCAGACGGCTGAAAACGGTGTCCCGCCACCTCAAGCCACCTTTTCGATCCGTTTACCTCGACACCGACAAACAGAGTAAGGACGCAGAGCAAAAGTGCGCCAACCATCAACACCCACGAGATCTTTCTCACAAACTCGTAATTGATATACGAGAGAATGAACATACCCACAAAACCGACAAGACAGTACTTTGCCTGACTCATCGCATAGTAATACGTCGGCTGTTCTTCTTCTATTGCGCGCACATAGCTCGTGCTGTATATCATCATGATCCCGAACAGACACAGTACGCCCACTACAAATGCAGTCTCGTAATCATTATAGCCGCCCTTCGTTATCAGATTGATCGAAGTTGTGTTTTTCTTCTTTTTTTTGGAAAATATACCCATTACTCAAATCCGTTCACGATATCCCTGAACATGTCTCCTCTTTGCTCGTAATTCTTAAACATTCCCCAGCTTGCGCAGGCCGGTGAAAGAAGGACCGCGTCTCCGGGTTTAGCTATCTCCCTCGCTCTGTTGAGCGCAGTCTCAAGATCATCCAGAAGCTCAACCTCGGTAAAGCCATGCTTAAAAGCACACTCCTTTATGATCTGCGCTGTCTGTCCTATAAGCAGAAGCTTCTTCACCTTACCGTCGAAGCTCTCTATCCAGTCATCGAAAGGTATCTGCTTGTCATATCCTCCACCTATAAGAACCGTGGGTCTCTTCATGGCTCTTATACCCTTTATGGCAGCGTCGGGATTGGTTCCCTTTGAATCGTTATAATACTCCACATCGTCAAAGGTTCTCACATACTCGATCCTGTGAGGCACACCCTTAAACTCTCCGCAGACCTTCGCAATGGTCTTTACATCCGCGCCCATATAATAGCTTATCGCCACAGCGGCAAGCAGGTTTTCCGTGTTATGGTCTCCGAGAGGCTTGAAGTCCTCTCTGTCCATGACCTCATACCTTTCGGTATTATCCTCTAAAATAACTTTGCCGCCTTCGAGGTAGCAGCCGCCGGGCACCTTATGCGTGGCGCTGAAATATACCGCATGCCCCTTGATGCGATCCGCCCTCTTGACTATCTCTGCATCATCGTGGTTAAGAACGCAGAAATCATACTCCGTCTGATTCTCATTTATCCTGAGCTTTGCATCTATATAATTCTCAAATGTATGATGCCTGTCGAGATGGTCCGGTGTCAGGTTTAAAACAGCAGACACGTGCGGCTTAAACGTCTCGATAGTCTCAAGCTGAAAGCTGCTGATCTCAGCCACTGTGTCGGATTCCTCCGTAGTCCTGTCACATATACCCGTGTAGGGCATACCAATATTTCCGACCACATAGCTTTCCGGATTGCACGCCTTTATGATCTCACCGACTAATGTAGTAGTCGTCGTCTTTCCGTTAGTTCCCGTGATCGCAGCCACTGTACCCTTCTCATACAGCCACGCAAGCTCTATCTCACTGATTATCCTCTTTCCGGAATTCGCATATCTTACAGCAAAGTCTGCTTCAAGAGAAATGCCCGGGCTTATCACCATCATATAGGTGTCATCCGCAAGCTTATCGGTATACTCACCGAGCACTATCTGTATGTTTTTGTCACGGTACTCTTCACCGATCCTGTCTCTGACCGACTCCTCGGTCAGCGCACCTTTCTTATTCTCGTCAAACAAAATCACACCGCCGCCATTTCTGGCAATAAGCTTTGCGCTGTCAATTCCGCTTATCCCCGCTCCGGCAACAAGTATCTTCTTTTCATCCATTATTGATCAATTCTCCTTTCACCACCGCAAAGCACTCTTTCTTCTGTGCTGCTCAGCACGCCGTATCACCCGGAACGGCAATCTATTACAGCAGCGCAAGAAGTGCAATGATCGCAAGTATTGCCGTAGCAAGTGTAAACATAGTCACGACCTTAGTCTCCTCCCAGCCCGAAAGCTCAAAATGATGATGTATCGGTGCCATCTTGAAAAGTCTCTTTCCGCCTGTCAGCTTAAAGTAACCGACCTGGAGGATAACCGACACAACCTCCGCAAGATATACAAACGCTATGATAAGTATGATAAGCGGCTGTCCGAGCATATATGCCGTCGAAGCCACAAAACCACCTAAAGCAAGGGAGCCCGTGTCACCCATAAATATCTTCGCCGGATGCACATTGAAGCAAAGAAAACCGAGAAGCGCCCCGAACATAGCCGAAGTCGCCACGCAGGTCGCACCTCCGCAGATAAGTCCGAATATCCAGAAAAATGCTGTAATGACAGCCGTTACGGATGTAGCCAGACCATCAAGTCCGTCCGTAAAGTTTGAACCGTTCGTCGTACCCAGCATCACAAAAAACATAAGCGGGAAGAAAAGCCATCCCGTGTCGACAACCTTTCCCGAAAAAGGCATCACTATCCTGGTTCCGACATCCGAAAACTTCCATATATATATGCCGAACACAAGCATGATAACAAACTGACCGAGCATCTTCTGCCACGCCTTTAATCCGTCCGAGTTGTGCTTGGCTATTTTTAAGTAATCATCGGCAAATCCGACCGCACCGTAGGCAAGAGTTGTGAGCAGGACCGGGAGCACGGTTTTCGCGTGGCCTTTTATAAATATAAGGCAGGCGAGCGTCATGGCTGCCAAGATGATCACTCCGCCCATGGTCGGCGTTCCCTGCTTTACCTTATGGCTTTCAGGTCCGTCCTCACGTATATTCTGTCCAAACTTAAACTTATGCAGTACCGGTATAACAAACGGACTCGCGATCACCGTGACCGCAAATGCGATTATAGCCGGCATAAGAATGCTGTACTTTGTTATCGAGCTGATCATTTACTGTCCTCCCCTGTCTATCAATCCCAGTCATCCGGGATCCCGTCTCCGTCTTCGTCCACGAAGTCATCATATCCGTCCTCTTCGTAGTACTCTTCCTCAACGTAATCCTCTCCGCCCGAATCGTCTTCAGCGTCCCCGGCCCCGGCGGACTCACCGTCCGTCTGTTCCGCAGTCTCGCTCTCCTCCATGGCATCACGGACATAAGGATTATCCTCTCCGCCGGCAACATCATTTGCAGGTATTTCCCCGCTGTATATAGGAGTGGCCATCTCATCGACCATCTCACTCTCAGCCACAACTCCGGTGTACTCTTCATTTGCCTTATACACATTCAGATAAGGGAAAAGATCCTTTGCGATGTCAGCAAAAAGGTAAGATGCCGCTGCAGAGGACGACTGATCTTCCACATCCGGCTCATCCACAACCACATACACCACCACCTGCGGATTCTCCACCGGCGCAAATCCTATAAAGGATATAAGGTACTTTCCGTTTCCTCTCGGAAGCTTCTCCGCCGTACCCGTCTTACCTCCTATGGTATAGCCCTCGACAGCCGCTCTGCTTCCGGTACCGTGCTCTACCACCTGAAGCAGATCCTTCTTGACCTCTTCGGATGTCTCCGCCGATATGGTTCTTCTGACGAGAACAGGATCCAGATTATCTATCACATTTCCCTTCTCGTCCTCTATCCTCACCCCCACACTCGGCTGGTAATAATATCCGCCGTTTACAACGGAGCAAAATGCTGTTCCAAGCTGGATCATGGTCACGTTCACGCCCTGACCGAAGGACGATGTCGCAAGCTCCGTCTCATTTAAAGTATCCTCATGATATATGGTCGAGGCAAGAGATGCACTGTCCATCTCGCCGGGAATGTCGATATTGGTTCTCTGTCCGAAGCCGAAAAGCTGCTGATATTTATCGAACACCTTCGAGCCTTCCATGGCACTTATCTGCATCATAGCATCATTGCAGGAATTTGCAAGAGCCGTTCCGACATCCTGCGGTCCGTGGCCCGCAGTATAGTGACAGTTTATATTGTAATTTCCCACAAGCTGTCCGCCGTCACATACGAAGTTATCGGTCGGCTGGATCACATCATCCTCAAGAGCCCCCGATATGGTAAATGTCTTATATGTGGAACCGGGCTCAAAGTTGTCGGTAATGGCAAAGTTGTGCCATACCTTCTCTAAGGCCTCCGTCTCCTGAGCATCCGTATGCGAGGCCTTAAATGCAGCGAAGGCCTCCGGAGACTCAAACTGATAAGCTGTTGCTTCTATATCATAAGCTTCGTTAGGATCGAACTGATGAGAATTGTAAAGCGCGATCACTCTGCAGGTGTTCGGATCCATGACCAGTACCGAAATATTCTTCGCACCCTCCTTGGCAAGATGAGCATCCACCCGTGCACTTATTATCTTCTGGGCATTTGCATCCATACTGGTGATAAGATTGTAGCCGTTCACCGGAGGTTCCATGGCATTTGTCTTGCCCAGCTTGTCGTCATAGTAAGAATACTCTCTTCCGTTAGTACCGTTCAGGTAATCATCATATCCCTCCTCGACTCCCTTTTCTCCTCCCGAGTTTGACGCAGAGCCGAGCAGATGACAGCACAGTTCGTTGTTGGGATATACTCTTATGTAGCGTTCATTAAGCTGTACTCCGACTACATTAGCTCCCTTTTCCGTCTTCCTGTAATCCTTAAACGGCTTTACCTCTTCATAGCTTACGCCCTTTCTCGCCATCTCATAATATGATTCGGGATCCTCGAGAAGACTGTCGAGCTGTGCATCGGTAAATCCGAAATACTCCTTCAGTGCATCGCGTGTTGCCTCAGCCTTAAAATCAAACTCAAGGATGTTCTTCGGCTCAAGAACTATATCGTATACCAGCTTGCTGGTGGCCATCAGAGTCCCGTTCACGTCATAGATATCGCCTCTTCTGTACGGTATAGCCTTGCTGTCATAATTAAATCCGGACATGGTCTTTTCCTTATATTCCGCTCCTCTTACCACGTTAAGGAATACGATCTTGCCTACGAGCACAACAAAAAGCGCCAGGAATATCGCAAGTATCCCCAGCAGCTTTCTTCTCATTTTATCATTGAAAATTCTCTTTTCCTTAGCCATTATCTACATCTCGATCTCCGTGTTTTATTTGCTCTCGGGAACACTCTTTACCTGATTTACATAGTCTTCCTCGGCACTGTCATAGTATATGATCTGTCCTTTCTTGGCATATACCATACCCATTTCGTTCACCGCTATATTTCTTATCTCATCTAAGGAATACATATTCTCAAGGCGAACCCTTCTTGCCTCGTTATCGTAGCTTATAGCTTCTATCTGACTTTCGAGAGAAACTATCTCCTCCTGCTGATTGCTTATATCGATCTCCATATTAAGCATCATTATGCAGGCTGCTATCATGATCGCAACAGAAGCAAGAACAAAAACTCCGTAACCGAAGCTGAACGCAAGTGCTCTGTCCGCTCTCGGCCTCATCCTGGTCTCGGTACGCGGCGCCGTCCTTCTTGGTGTACTTCTCTCCGGAATCTCTCTTCTTACCGGTTGTGTATTGTAGTCTCTCGCCGAGCTTCCATGCTCATAATAATACGACCTTGCAGATGCCATATCGATCTCTCCTTTCCTTGCTTCTTTAAATCTTTTCTATAATCCTCAATCTTGCACTCTTTGCCCTGTTGTTGCTTTGCAGCTCCCCGGCACCTGCGGTAATGGGTTTACCCACAAGCTTTGCCTGTGGCAGTCTTCCGCAGGTGCATACCGGAAAGCCAGGAGGACAAATGCAAGGATTTTCAAGCTTTTTAAATGTTTCCTTGACCATCCTGTCTTCTAATGAATGAAATGTTATGATGCAGAGCCTTCCGCCCTTATTAAGCATATCCGGTGCGGTTTCAAGAAAGCTTTTAAGCACATCGAGCTCTCCGTTCACCTCTATCCTTATCGCCTGAAAGGTCTGCTTGGCCGGATGACCCTTGCCCGCTTTAAACTTCGCAGGTATCGCACCCTTGATCACTTCCGCGAGTTCAAGAGTGGTCTCTATCGGCTTCTCCTGTCTTGCGGCCACGATATGCTTGGCTATGTTCTTAGCGAACTTATCCTCTCCGTAATCCCTTATGACACGGAAGAGATCACTTTCGGAATACTCATTGACCACCTGTCCGGCAGTAAGCGCCCTGCGCCTGTCCATACGCATATCAAGCGGTGCATCCTCTCTGTAGGAAAAACCTCTCCCCGCTTCATCGAACTGATATGACGATACTCCCAGGTCAAGCAGTATCCCATCTACTTTATCTATCCCAAGGTCAGTAAGTACCGACCTCATATTCATGTAATTATCTCTCACTATGGTCACGCGGTCTTTAAACTCTTCCAGTCTCTTTCCCGCGGCCTTTATCGCATCCTCATCCTGATCGATCCCGATCAGTCTGCCGGTGGTAAGTCTCTTCGCGATCTCATATGAGTGACCGCCACCGCCCAAGGTACCGTCCGCATATATCCCATCCTCTTTTATATTCAGACCCTGTATGCTTTCCTCAAGCAAAACGGATACATGCTTAAATTCCATACCTTGCACCTATATTCTTCGAAAGCTGACGGATATCCACGGCCTCTGTTGCGTGAACCTCATCATACGAAGCCTTGTTCCATATCTCAACGTAGGTAGTATGGCCGACTACGACCACATCCTTATCAATACCCGCAAATTCTCTCAGCTGCTGAGGTATAACTATCCTGTTTTGTCCGTCTACTTCACACTCAGTAGCTGAGCCCTCGAAGAAATCGCGGAATCTGCGCGCATCGTCATCAGATTTCGGCAGCTGAGATAACTGCTCAGCGAACTTATCCCATTCCGCATCGGGATAAGCGTAAAGGTTCAGATCCAATCCCTGGCACAAATAAAAACTACTCCCCAGTCCGTCGCGGAGACGTGTGGGAATTATAAGTCTGCCTTTTGCATCCAGGCTGTTATAGGATTTTCCGATTAACTTTGCCACAAATCTTATCCAACTCGTCCAGATTTTGGTTTTGCAGGATGAAAAGTAACCACTCGGGTACTATTTCAAGCCCACTGCACTACCACCTGACTGCTATTCTACCGCAAAAAATAGGGAAATGCAACCCAAAAATTGCATTTCCCATAAAAACAACCGCTATTTTATCACGGTATCCGTGAAGCAAGGGCCGTTTTATTATGTATTTTTTATCATTTGACAGGAGTTAACATCCACTTGACTTTTTTATTATGGGATTTTACTCCACTTTGCAACCACATTCGTCAGTCTGACATCCACTTTACTCTATTTTCGTCTCTGCGTCCCTTCCCACAACCTTCAGTCTGATCACCACAATGGCTATCGATGCGATCAGCACACAAAGCGCTGCAAGGAGCTGTGAAGTCCGAAGTCCGGTTCCGAAGAAGTACAGTGAATCGGTACGTAAGCCTTCTATCCACACTCGCCCCAGGCCATACCCCCATGCATATAAAAGCGCGAGTTCACCATCGAACTTCTTGTGCTTCCTGTATATTATTATCAGCACAAGGATCATTATGTTCCATAACGATTCATATAAGAAGGTTGGATGCACGCTTATCCACTGCATGCCTTCTATAGTCTTCAGGTTCGCTGCTATGGTTTCGGTAACCACGCCGCTTCCAACCCTGTCTGCCGGAATGCACATGGCAAAGAGCGAATCGGTATAGTCTCCGAAAGCCTCGCGGTTGAAGAAGTTCCCCCAGCGACCGAGTATCTGTCCCACCAGGATTCCCATGATCGCGGTATCGGCGATAAGAGTAAACTTCAGTTTTCTCTTCTTACAGAATATAAACGCCGTAATAAAGCCGAAGATCAAACCGCCGTATATGGCCAGGCCGCCGTTTCTCAAGTTTATCACTCCGATAAGAGTGTCCTTGAACCCAAGTCCCTTCCCGAAGTAATCCTTCCATTGAAAGAGCACATAATAGAGTCTTGCACCCACTATCGCAGGAATTATCAGCCACAGGATAAGGTCCAGGTAATCCTCCTGATCCTGACCCGTACGCTTTGCTTCCTTTGCTACTATGACATACGCAAGAAGAAAGCCTATCGCGATTATTATGCCATAGAACTTGATCTCAAAACCAAAGATCGATATGCCGTCCGGCACATTTTTAAGTACTATTCCAAGATGCGGAAACCTTATATCATCCATGTTACTCCTTTATCTATACATTGAACTTAAAGAGGATAACATCGCCATCCTCAACCACATACTCCTTGCCTTCCTGGCGAACCAGGCCCTTTTCCTTCGCGGCGAGCATATTACCCGACTCGATAAGATCCTTGAACGCTACGACCTCGGCCTTGATAAAGCCTCTCTCGAAGTCCGTATGGATCTTGCCTGCTGCCTGCGGAGCTTTGGTACCCTTGACTATGGTCCACGCTCTGGTCTCGTCGGCACCCGAGGTAAGGTAGCTTATAAGTCCGAGGAGCGAGTAGCTTGCCTTGATCAGCTTGTCAAGTCCCGACTCGGCCACACCGAGATCCTCTAAGAACATCTGCTTCTCGTCATCATCAAGCTCACTTATCTCCTGCTCTATCTGCGCACACACAGCGAAGACTTCACTGCCTGTCTCCTTCGCGTACTCGCGTACTTTCTGAACATGCGGGTTTGAAGCGCCGTCATCCGCAAGATCGTCCTCCGATACATTTGCCGCATATATGACCGGCTTGGCAGTAAGAAGATTATACTCCTTGAACCACTTGA
>ONVB01000348.1 GCA_900321145.1 uncultured Eubacteriales bacterium
GGAGTACAGGCTCACTTATCCGCCGGGCATGTATCGGGTATGCAGATCGAGGGATGTGGCTGCAGCCTGGCAGAAAAAGCAGGACGGGGACTTCATAAGAAATGTAGGCAGCGATGCATTTGTTGCGGAAGAAAAGGAAATAAAAAAGATAACACGCAAGAAGACCGTATCAGGGTTCAGGAGAATATTAGGAGGGGTATAGAGTGGGGAACACCGGAGATCTGACGGATACCATGGCTGAAGGCGGTGTGATCGCAACACTTATCTATCATCCGGAATTCCTGCTATCGGAGAATATCCTCAAACCCGGTTTTTTCTCAAAGACAGACAATAAGTGCTTCTTCTGGGCCATAGAGAAGCTTGTGGCCTCCGGGGTTGACAATGTGGATGTGGTCAACCTCGGAAACACGCTGAACAGTGACCTGAAGATAAAGCACGCCATGGAACAGTACAGCATAAGCTCGTTGCAGAGCTATATAGACATGGCGAAAAATGCGGCGAGGGGAACTTATGAGGAGTACAGACTGCTTGCCGAAAATGTGGTCACCTGCGCATTTCGAAGGGAGCTTGAGGCATTTGCAGTAAGTGTCGGCAAGGAGTGTCACAACAGAGAGCTGAGCCTGGATGATCTAAATGATTATGTGACCGGCGGTATAACCAGGATGGCGGAGCGCTTTATATTTGGCGGCGACAGTGTACTTTTCGGAGAGAAGATAGATGATGTGTGGGCTGCGATAGAGAACAAGCGAAACGATGACGGAACCTATGGATTGCCGAGTAAGGTTGACAGTCTGAACGATTACATCACCTACGGTGACGGAGAGCTGACGCTGATCGCAGGTTCAACCGGCAAGGGGAAGTCGGCATTTTTCCTGAACGAAGGGATGTACGCAGTTCAGCGAGGGGTTACCACTATGATCATCGACACGGAGCTGACAGATGAAGTCTTCCTTCCGAGAGCGCTTGCCAACATAAGCGGGGTGCCGGTCAGGAAGATCCGGTCGGGAACATATACGAACGAGGAGTGCAAGAGAGTGCTCGCGGCCAAGGACTGGCTGAAGATGCAGCCTTTCATACATCAGTATGATCCCGTGTTTCAAAAGTCGAAGGTCGAGCAGATGGCATGGAAATGGAAAAATCAAAAGAACCTTGGCCTTCTGATCTACGATTATATCAAACCTTCGGAGAGGTTCGGTGCGGCTGACATAAGCCAGAGTCTGGGTATCATGACGGATTTTCTGAAGAACACGATAGCCGGCGGGATAGGGATACCGGTGATAGCCGGTCTGCAGCTCAACAAGCAGACCGGGATAGTCGCAGACAGTATGAAGCCCGAGCGTTACGCCGACACGCTGATCTATTGGAAGGAAAAGACGGTCGAGGAGCTAAGGAAGGACAGCATGGCCTGCGGTAACTACAAGCTGGAGGTTGTGAAGAACAGAAACGGGGCCACGACCGGCGAGGATGAGTATATAGACATCATGTTCCAGGGTGACCTGATGCGAGTGTCGGCAGCAAAAAAGCATAACGGTGACGGTGAAACGGATTTTGAAGATGTGCCGGAGAGTGAAAGAGTCTTTAATAATTAAAAGATTCTTCGGGCTTTGCCCTCAGAATGACACCCTCGTGTCATCCTGAGCGAAGCGAAGGATCTTAAATATAAGTAAATTACAACAGGAGTGCATTACATGCGTTACGACAGAGACAAGCTGAAAACCATGGCAGAGAACGTAAACTTAGTTGAATACATAGGTATAAAGTACCCTCTCAAGAAGTGCGGACTGAGCATATACAGGGCTCACTGTCCGTTCCATGCAGGAGACAATACCGCTTCCCTTACAGTCCATACGGACACCAACAGCTGGTATTGCTACGGCTGTAAGCGTGGAAGCGACATATACGACTGGCTCAGGGAAGACGAGGGACTATCCTTTGAAGAGGCAGTCATCAAGGTGATCGGCCTGAATGGCGGAGATGTGAACGACATCGTGATCTCCGACACGGTAGCATTCTATAAAGAACTGAACAAAGCGGTCAGGGAAAAGAAACCGGATACCGTTAAGCGAAAGAAGCTCGATCTGTACAGGGATTATCTGGACGTCTATGAGGACGAGCTCCCTGAGGAGTGGCTTGAAGAGGGAATGACTGAGGATGCCCTGCAGCATTACCGCATAAGGATAGACAAGAAGTACAGCAGGATAGTCTATCCGGTCTTCGATGCGGAAAACAATCTGATCTCGGTAAAGGGAAGGACGAGAGTTAAAAACTATAAGGAGTGCGGGATCGCGAAGTACACGAACTACTACAAGATAGGTGAACTCGATTTCTTCCAGGGATGGCAACAGGCACTGCCTGAGATCATCCGGACCAGGAAGGTGATCATCTTCGAAGGCATAAAGAGCTGCATAAAGGCTTATGGCTTCGGGATAGGAAATACGATCGCATCCGAGACGTCGCTGCTCTCGGATGAACAGGTAAACCTTCTTATAAAAACAGGCATATCCGAAGTGATCATAGCCTGGGACAAGGACCAGGATTTTGGAAAGATAAGGAACAACAAGAATGTAAAGAAGCTGACAAGCTTTGCAGATGTGTCTATCGTAGTAGACAGGTTTGGCCTGCTCGGAGAAAAGGACGCGCCGGTTGACAAAGGGAAAGAGGTATTCGAGCGGCTTTTGGAAGGAAGGAGGAGACTATAGTGGGCGGAATCAACTCTGTTTTATACCCGAAAACAACCAAGAAGACTAATGAATTAGACAGAATGCTTACCACAAAGGAGGTTATGGAGCATCTTAGGATAAAAGATAAGCATACATTTGCGGATCTGATAAAGCAGGGCTTGCCTCATATCAAGATAGGGAGCAAGTACCTGATCCCGGAGTCAAAGTACATATCGTGGATAAACACACTTGGGGACTGAACATTAGTCCCCATATTTATAGCAGAGGGAGGTGCGATTATGACGAAGTCATAATTTGCATCGCACCGACCGTTTGGGCAGGATTACGAAGTAATCATGCCAATACATATTA
>ONVB01000344.1 GCA_900321145.1 uncultured Eubacteriales bacterium
TGCAAAGAAAGAAAGATGAATCTGCATCCTCCAGCAGATCATGATACCGGATGCCAAACCTGCTGGCATAGTCGAAACCACTCTTGCCGTAGAATCCGATGTTCCCCTCAAACAGAACTGCACCGAATCCCATCTCCGAAGCCTTTTCCAGGGAATAATCCAGCAAAGCCTTACCATATCCCTTTCTCTTCAGCTCCGGAATAATGCCGATCGGTCCCATCGTCAGCACATCGATCAACCTGCCGTCATCAGCCTCGATGATCGTCTTCATGAACATATTCTGTCCGATCATACGACCATCCCTCTCCATCACGAAATCAAGCTCCGGAATAAAAGCCGGATCATCTCTAAGCACATGTATCACATAATGCTCAGCACATCCCGGCTTGTAAACATTCCAGAATGACTCCCTGACAAGGTTTTCAACTGCCCTATAATCTTTTTTCTCTTCTAAACGAATTGTGTAGTCTCTTTTATTCAATGTTTTTTACCTCCTGAAAACTTGTGACCAAAAGCTGCTTTTCAGCGGGAGGCTTGTGCGATTGTCAGCAAACCTCCCGGTCAGCCTACAATCTCCAGTGTGTTGTACTTTTTCAAACAGCACTCTCCTTAATATGATTTTTTATAATCAAGCCGGAAGGCTTAATTGCTATGATACAGGATCACCCTTTGTTCCATCAGGGTTAATATAGCATCCGTCAACGATTTCCTTCATACCACCCCCCAAATGACCAATTGTTGGCTTCAACAAAATCGATAAAAATCTTCCAAAACTCACCCAGAGATAATTCGGAAGGTAATGATTTTTAACCTCCTGAAGAGCTTCATCAACTCAAAGCGCATTTTCACCTCTTCCACGTATTTCTTCTGTGGAAAGCGGTTTAGTCGACACAGATCAATGATTATATTTTCGCACTGATGAGAGGCCTTCTGCATGATGTTTTTTATGGTCCACTTACCCTTGCCTTCCGGAGATTTCATTTCCCATAAAAGGCCATCTACAACAATATCCGGGGTCTTTTGTCCCTGCGTGGTGGAAGGTCTTATGAGAGTTACATCATAGCCATTATCAGCGAGGATTTTTATAGTTGCCTGTTCATGTTTTTCTAAAACAATTCCATGATCACGCAACCTGTTACTTACTCCGCATACTCTTTAATGATCTGCTCTATTTCAACGCCATCTTTCAGTTTTTTAAGCATTCTTGCGGCAGGATTTTCCCGTTTCTCAATACGTTCAAATATGGGGGCGAGCAGTACCTCCTCGCCGTATCCCCTCATTATCAGTCCTTCCTTTGAAAGCTTCGCGATCTCTTCAGCCAGGGAGTATACTGCATCCTCATCCACGAAGGACGGGAGTGTGTCCTTTACAAAATGTCGCCTCAATTCAGTCGCATTGTAACCATGTCCGTAAATTACCTTGTCTTCATCCAGAAGCTTCGTAAGCTCATGCAGCTTTTTCTTAAGCCCTGCATGAAAGGCTGCGACGCACATGGAATCCTTTATAGGCTGGCAGCATACGCTCCTGAATTCTATCGTTCCCCGATAGGTCAGATCCTCAAATTTAAAGGAACGAAGATATTTAAGGTCATCTTTCTCCGGCTGAATGATGAGCTTTCGATATTTTCCATCCTGATAATACTCCCCCTCTATATCCACCGTTTCAAAATACTCCCTCAAAGGCATCGGACGGAAATTGATATACTTATCATCCCTCTCTGTGCAATAGATGCTCATCGAGCTTATATAGTCCAGAAATTCGTCCACATCCTTAAACTTATATTCATAAGGACCCACATTGTGCGGATTTATGCCGTGGGTGGAATTTTCCCAGAATATATCCCTTATGCAAAGATAGTCCTCGGCTTCGCCCAGAAGGACTGAATTTGAAAAGATCAGTGCCTTAATGGGTTCCAATTTTGAAAAGGTATTGATAACCTCAGGTATCTCATCGAAGGTTACATCCAGCTGGACCTGTGATGCGCTGGAAAACGTGCCGAACTCAGGGTGCGGATGAAAGTACATGGGTAATTTACGATACTTTTCATAAGAATGCAGATGATGAAAGAGCATGCGGTACCGGCCATTTGGCACGGGAACATTTTGATTATATATCCTGTACGGATTTACTCCCATACCCGTAAGCGTATAATCATACTCTGCAAGGCATTCCCGGATATATGCATAATATCTGTTAAAGCGCTTTTGAACTTCAAGAATGCTTTTTTCTCTGCCAAATGACAATTCGAGATTGTTGTACGAGCAGTCATATGACAGGGTATCGCCCAGACCCATATGCTCCGCAAGGCTCACCTCGCCGTCCTCATCTCGGGAGACCGGGGTAAAGCCGAAGTGTTCAATAAATTTGTAGGTCAGTCTGTGGACATTGGTGAAATCCACCGCCTATTTTGCCAGATTTAAAATGGGCATCTCGATCTCGATGCCTGTATATTCATCCCTTTCACTCTTTGTAGGAGCTATGTATTTTTCGTATAGAAGAGCTCTTAATTCCTTCTGATCCATAAAAATATAACCTCAATCACTTTATGACACCAGTATCTCACGGGAACGGTCAACAAACATCTGCTCCTCCTCGCTTAAAAGATAGATATTATCGTGTTCCCTCCCCTCTATCGCAAGAGATCCGTTCTTATAGGCTAAAAGCTTTGTACAGGGAACATTTTTCCATGCTTCTTTCGTAAGCGGAAGGGTGGAAAAGAAAACTGCATCGTCTTTTTCCAGTACATACAAACCGTTTTCAACATTGGAATGAACATATGTGTATTCCCCGTCCGAGAAAAGCAGGTTTAATTTGTTTCCCGGAGCAAATTCAGCGATAAGGCGTTCAAATAATACAAAGCGATCGACAGCATCCGGTTTCCCACCGTTTTTTAAGCACGCTCTGTTCAGCTCATCGATCATCATCATGGAAAATCGCTCGCTGTCGGTACTTCCCTTCTGGTTGAACACATATTTATCCAGCTTTGCGGATAAATGCAGTGTTCCGTTATGTATGAAGCTGTAATCTGTCCCGCATATATCCTTTAAGATGAAAGGATGAGCGTTTTCAGGACTTATCCTTCCGACCGTGGCATAACGGATATGAGCCAGAACATTCGATTCAACAACAGGAAAACGAAGCCTTCCTTTAAGATAAGCGCTCTTTTGGGCGCTCAAGGCTTCCTTATGAAACATCAGACCACCGTTGGTATGGCAGGATAATCCCCAGCCGTGGCAATGCACCAGACTGTGTTCAAAGAATTTCTTAAGATAACTGTTTATCTCTATACGTTTTTCTGAATTGAGGGCAAATATCTCACACATGTTTCACTGCTCCTTTGATACGGGAATAATACCATTATTTAGCTGCCGGCGGATAATACCGTTTTTTTATTATGTATTATAAGTTATTTTTATAACAGCAGGACCCTTGGAATCAGATTTCACAATATTTCTGCCATGTATGATGCAGGAATAAGTGAAAAAGAGATTCAGCGGGTATCCGGTCACACAACACCTATTATGACAATGCACTATAACAAATCCATTTCGCATATCTGCGAAGACGCCAAAATAAGGGGGGAGTTTTAGGATAATTCAACTAATATTCAAAATAATTCAACTTTTTTAATAACCAAATCTTAACCAAAATCATTCTGAGATATATTATTGCCATTTCCGATTTTTATACGTATAAATATATAAAGAGGTAAAAGCTGCCCAATTTCGGAGGACACGGTTATGAAACTTATAGGCAATCTTAAGAAACAGGTAGAAAAGGCTGAATCAAAACAGGAAAAGAAGAGCCTCATTGAAAATGCAGGGATGCTGCTTAGCGATGATGAGCTGGAGAATGTAGCAGGTGGGAAATCTAATGCATATAAGACCTATGAAATTTATTGCGCGGGTGTTGTTGCTCGTAATGGAAAAGTGATCACGCAGGGCTGCGACTTTAAAGAAACGTTCCCTTCGTATGCCAGTGCTAGTCAAACAATGACTAAGAAATACAAAAATTTATGTCCGAA
>ONVB01000342.1 GCA_900321145.1 uncultured Eubacteriales bacterium
ACTACGATCAACACTACTTCGGTAAAAGAGGGTAACACGCCTACCCATGCAACCCCTACCAAGGCCAAGACCGCAGAGTTCTCCTATACATTTGCTGGATGGACACCGACTATAGTTAGGGCAACCAGGAACGCAACCTATACCGCAATCTATACACAAACCAGAAACAAGTACACAATAACCTGGGTGGACGATGAAGGTAAAACCATCGACACAACAGAGGTTGAGTACGGACAGGTTCCCGTGCATGATGATGCAGTAAAGGAAAAGGATGCGGAGTATACTTATACCTTCAAGGGATGGGATCCCGAGCCGGTGGCTGTTACCGGAGCGGCAACCTATAAGGCTACCTTTGACAATGAGAAGAATAAGTACAAGGTAAGCTTTGTGGATGAGGATGGTTCAACAGTTCTCAAGGCCGCAGAGGAATATGATTACGGAACGTCACCTGAGGATATAGCTCAGCCGAAGACACCTACCAAGGAGAAGACGGATCAGTATAGCTACGAATTCGCAGGGTGGAGTCCGGAGCTTAAAGAGGTCACTGAGGACGCGGTTTATACTGCTACATATACCGATTCTGTAAATAAATACTCAGTAACCTTTGTGGATGATGACGGCTCGACTGTTCTCAAGGAAGCTAAGGAGTATGAGTACGGAACTCCGGCTGACTTGGTCGAGAAGCCTGATGATCCGGAGAAGGCAGCGGATGATGAATACACTTATTCATTTGACAAGTGGAATCCCGAGATCACTGACGTTATAGCAGACAAGATATATAAGGCCGTATATACGGCAGTCAAGAATAAGTACACAGTAACCTTTGTGGACGAAGACGGCGAAACCGTGCTGAAAGAGGCGCAGGAATATGAGTACGGTACACCGGCAGGAGATATCGAGGTTCCCGCCAATCCGACGAAGGAAGGAAATGCGGAGTTCTCATATACTTTTGCGGGCTGGTCGCCTGAGATAGATCAGGTTACAAAGAACATAACCTATAGGGCAGCATACAATGAGGTAAAGAATAAGTATTCCATTACGTTTATGCAGGCTGACGGGAAGACGGTATACGTTGAGAATACGTATGATTACGGTACGGCTCCCGAGGACATCAAAATACCCGAAGGACCGGAGAAAGCAGCGGATGACGAGCATGTATATACCTTTATAGGCTGGAGTCCCGAGATAGATGTCGTATCCGAAGATGTAGTATATATCCCTCAGTACAAGACTGAAGATAAGCCGGAGGAGGTTATTACCGAGGAGGCAACCGAAGCCGCAGATCTTACGACCGAGGAGGTAACAACCGAGACAACAACCGAGGCGACAACAACACAGGCAGCGACCACACAGGCACCTGCAACCGGCACAAATGTAGAGACAGTCAAGACCGGTGATGATTCCGCATCGATGCTTAAGATATGCTTCATACTCATGATGCTTTCGGCGCTTTCGATGGTTGGAATCCTGGCAGTAAGCTATTTCGGAAGAAGAAGTAAAGAAAAAGACGAGTGATAGGTTTCACACGTATATTATGCGATTTCAAAGACGGCATCTCATATCGGGATGCTGTCTTTTTTCTTCATTTACTTGAATATTACGATGGAAATGCAAGGTTTTTTATGGTATAATATGTAACGGTAGTGTGTTTTGGTGAATGATTGGCAGTTTTTAAAGTGGGGAACGATGATGAATTATACCTACCTTGTAGAGTGTGCGGACGGAACTCTTTACTGTGGCTGGACAAATGACATAGACAAGAGGATGAAAGCTCACAATGAGGGCAAGGGGGCCAAGTACACAAGAAGCAGACTTCCGGTCAGGCTTGTGTACTTTGAGACATTTGACACTAAAGAAGAGGCAATGAGCAGGGAGTATTATATCAAGCGGATGTCAAGGGATGAAAAGCTGAACTTGTTAAGAACGGATAAAAGGAGAGAAAAAGAGGAGGGATTTTGAATGAACTATCAGTCATGGATCGAGAGGATTGACGGGATCGCAACTATTTATCAGTTTGATGTAATGTCGGACGGGACATTTGGAGAGATACGTCTGACAGCTGTCAACAGACAGAACAGGGCTATGCTTGCCATGCTGCCTGATGCGCCGGAGTTCTACCCGGGCATTCCGTATCGCAGCTACTGGCAGGATACCAATTTCGAGAATTATATATACAATGCTGCAAGCACATGTCAGCCGCTTTTTTCATACGAAAATTCACATGGGATGTGGCTTACGGGACTGTATGTTCCTGTCACGCCTCCCGATGTTCTTCCTGATGATGAAGAAGACAAGCCCGAGGATGTGGTAAAGACGCTTTATTGCCTGAATGTTATGACTTATTCGGATGAGCTTGAACCGAACACTATGGCTATGAAGTCCCCGGATGTGGTATATGCAGTGTCAGAGATAAGCGTAAAGCTGCATCAGACACATGAGTATTTTCAGGATATCACCAACACCGTTGCATACATAAAGGAGTTCAGCGGTGCCGAAAGATGTGCGGTTTATACCGTGGATAAGAATACAAGAAAATGTTCTCTCATAACCTATGAAGGGCTTCAGAAGGAATTCATGGAGACACTGACAGGACAGATGAAACGTTCTCCGTACGAGACTGCAGAGAAGTGGGAGGAGGATTTGGGCGACAGCAACTTCCTGCTTCTTGAGAACATCAAGGTAGTCGAGGAACTTGATCCTGTATGGTATCAGTCTCTTTTGGAAAATGACATACACAATATCATAATCAGCGCCATAAGATATAACCAGAGACTTGTGGGCTTTATCTGGGCCGCGAACTATGATACCGCGAAGATGGCGCTGATCAAGGATACGCTTGAGCTCGCGTCTCTTCCGATAGCTTCGGTGGTTGCAAATCATCAGCTTATATCACGCCTGCAGCTTAAGAGCACAACCGACGAGCTGACACAGGTGGCAAACAGGATAGCATTTAACGATCGAATAGAGAGAGCGAATGCCGGAGAGCTTGCACTGCCGGAGAAAATGGGTATTGTTTCCGCTGACTTGAACGGCCTTAAGAAGGTAAATATCGACCAGGGACATGAGTCGGGCGACAGACTTATAAAGAGAGCAGCTTCTATCCTCAAGATAGCACTCGGAGATTATGAGATATTCCGCGCGGGCGGTGATGAGTTTATAATCCTCTGTCCGAATATCGAAGAGGAGCAGCTGAACAGTCAGGTTGCACAGCTTCGCCAGCTTGCTGACAATGCAATGGATGTAAGCTTTGCAGTGGGAACAGCCTACTGCAAGGGAGAGTATGAGCTGAGTGCGGCAATCCAGGCGGCAGATGAGGATATGTATAAGGACAAGAAGAAGTACTATGACAGTCATCCCGAGATGGACAGGAGAAGACAGGGAAGGGATGAAAGCACCGATAACGAGGAAGACACTGAAGCTTCGGGGAAGGAAGCAAGCGCGGAAGATACAGAAAACAACGAAGACTAAATGATCAGACTGCATCGAAAAACGGTGCAGTCTTTTTTTGATACTGCTTGATTAGGTGTTGAGTTTGGCTGTGCTTTGTGGTAAAATAACTGTTCATTGTGTTGATATATAAAGCATTGATCAGGAGGAAAGCTGTGAGTAAGAATCTGCTTCATACGCCCGAGGGCGTGAGAGATGTGTATGATACTGAATGTGCGCGGAAGAGATACGCTATGGAAAGGATAAAGGACGTGCTTCATTCTTTCGGATGCCGCGACATAGAGACGCCGTCTTTCGAGTATTTTGATATATTTAACATGGATACCGGTTCGGCACCGTCAAATGAGATGTACAAGTTCTTCGACAGGGAGAATAACACTCTTGTTTTAAGACCGGATTTTACGCCGAGTGTGGCAAGATGTGCCGCGAAGTACTATGCGGAGGAACAGCTTCCGTTAAGACTTACCTATGAAGGAAGCGCATTCATCAACGCTCATCAGCATCAGGGCAAGCTCTCTGAGTTTACTCAGATAGGAGCTGAGTTTATAAATGACGATTCATCTGCGGCGGATGCTGAGATAGTAGCCTGCGTTACCGAGTGTATGCTTGCGGTGGGCTTAAAGGAGTTTCAGATAGAGCTTTCGAATGTGGACTTCTTCAGGGGACTGATCGATGAGGCAGGACTTGATGAGGAAACTGCCGAGAGGATAAGGGAATTTATACATGCGAAGAACTTCTACGGACTTTCGGCTTATGTGGATAAGCTGGACATTTCCGAGGATATAAAGAGAGCGATAACCGGCTTTGAAGGCCTTTTTGGCGGAGTGGAAACGCTCGATAAAGCGGCGGTTTTGGTGAAGAACGGCACCTCGCTTGAAGCTGTTGAGAGGCTCAGACGTGTGTATGCCGCTATCGAAGCGTACGGATATGGTGATTATGTGAGCTTCGACCTCTCGATGATAAACAGATATAATTATTATACAGGCATAGTGTTCAGGGCTTATACCTACGGAACCGGAGATGCGGTGGTGAAGGGCGGAAGGTATAATCACCTGCTTGCAAAGTTTGGCAAGGAAGCACCGTCGGTAGGCTTTTCGGTATATGTGGATGATCTGATGAATGCACTCACAAGGAACAGGATCGAGCTTGACGTGGATATATTGAACGAGCTTATCTTATATGAGCGTGAGCAGCAGGCAGAGGCTATAAAGCTTGCTACGGACTTAAGGAGTGAGGGCAGGCGGGTTGAGCTTGTAAGGAAGTCAGCCAGATTTTCCATAGACGATTACAGAGAGTACGCATCGAGGATGCATATAAGAAATATATATAAGATCAGGGAGGATGGCAGTCATGAGATACTTGACATTTGCGCTGGCTAAGGGAAGGCTTGCGAAGAAGACTTTAAAGCTCTTCGAGGAGATGGGTATCGACTGTCACGAAGCACTTGATCCGGATACCAGGAAGCTTATCTTCATAAATGAGGAGCATAAGCTGAGGTTCTTCCTGGCGAAGGCTTCGGATGTGCCGACCTATGTGGAGTACGGAGCTGCGGACTGCGGAGTGGTCGGGCTTGATACCATACTCGAGGAGGGCAGGAGCCTGTATGAGGTTATGGATCTCGGTTTCGGCAAGTGCAGGATGTGTGTATGCGGTCCTGAAAGTGCAAGAGAGCTCTTAAAGAGAAATGAGATAATACGTGTAGCGAGCAAGTACCCGAACATAGCCAAGAACTACTTCTTTGAGAAGAAGAACCAGACGGTGGAGATCATCAAGCTGAACGGCTCTGTGGAGCTTGCACCGATAGTGGACTTAGCCGAGGTGATAGTAGATATAGTCGAAACCGGATCAACCTTGAAGGAGAACGGGCTTACCGTGCTTGAGGAGATATGTCCTCTGTCGGCAAGGGTGGTTGTCAACCGCGTCAGCCTGAAGCTTGAGCACGACAGGATCAAGGGACTGCTTGACAAGATAAATGAGCTTATCAGCAATGACTGATACAGTTCGGCGATAGATAAAGTATTGTATGTTTTATGATCGGAGGATATAGGATGAGGATCGTTAAATTAGATGAGACAAGCAAGAAGGACCTGCTTAGCAATCTGCTTAAGAGAAGCCCCGACAACTATGGGGAGTATGAGAAGACTGTAAAAGAGATAGTTGAGGATGTGCATGTGAATAAGGATGCGGCACTCCTCAAGTATACCGAGAAGTTCGATCACGCGAAGCTTACCGGTGAGACCATGAAGGTGACAAAGGCTGAGATCGATGAGGCTTACAAGTCTGTTGACGAGGAGCTTCTCGGCGTTATCAGAAGAGCCATAAAGAATGTAAAGGACTTCCACGAGAAGCAGAAGCAGAGAAGCTGGTTTGATACCGATAAGAAGGGCATCATGCTCGGACAGAAGGTGACCGCCTTAGAGAAGGTCGGAGTATATGTGCCGGGCGGTAAGGCAGCTTATCCTTCTTCGGTGCTGATGAATGTCATTCCTGCCAAGGTAGCGGGTGTCGACAGGATTATCATGACTACTCCGTGCAACAGTGAAGGTGTGGTTTATCCCATGACATTGGTTGCCGCAAATGAGGCGGGAGTTGACGAGATATATAAGGCGGGTGGAGCGCAGGCGATTGCTGCGCTTGCATACGGTACAGAGACCATCCCTAAGGTGGACAAGATAGTCGGCCCGGGAAATATATTCGTAGCGCTTGCAAAGCGTGCGGTATTCGGACATGTGAGCATAGATTCCGTG
>ONVB01000339.1 GCA_900321145.1 uncultured Eubacteriales bacterium
CTGTATCTGCTGTGCATAAAGCCAGATCAGCCTACCGCCATCAACCGCGGCGACTTCCTCACCTTCCTGTGTTCGTTCTTCTTTGCGATACACATACTTCTCGTGGAGAACTTCTCGGTAGAGTCCGACGGCACGGTGCTCTCCTGCGTACAGTTCTTTACAAGCGGGATCATATCGGTCATATGCATGTTCATATTCGAGTCGCCGGATATAAGCGCCATACTTTCCGCTTCCCGGCCGCTTCTATACTCCGGGCTGATGAGCTGCGGCGTGGCTTATACCTTGCAGATAATAGGTCAGAAGTACACCGAGGCAACCGTAGCCTCACTCCTGATGTGCATGGAATCGGTATTTGCTGTGATCACCGCCGCGATAATCTTAGGCGAGAAAATGACACCGCGGGAAACCGCAGGCTGCTGCATCATGTTCGCAGCCATCGTGCTCTCACAGCTTTCGGGAGCAAAGAAGAGCCGGACACTAAAAGCATAAAAACAGTGCCGCCTTAAACGATAGAGCCTGTGCAGTTTGGCATCTTCGTTTTAAGCGGCACTGTTTTTTAATTCTGTTTATAATATTCTGTTTTATCCCTCTGCGGGAGCATTCTTCCCGCTTATTCTCTTGATAAATATAAGCACTGCACCCATAAGCACAAAGCCTACCGGAAGCGAGATCAGGGCACTCTTTGTAAAGCCTGCGACTATGTAGGTCACAAATGATACCGCCGCAACCGTCATAGCGTAAGGAAGCTGTGTCGATACATGATTGATATGCTCGCACTCCGCTCCTGCCGACGACATGATGGTCGTATCGGATATGGGCGAACAGTGATCACCGCATACCGCACCTGCCATACAGGCCGAGATGGAGATGATCATAAGGTTGTAATCCGTGTTCTGGAAGCAGTTTACAACTATCGGTATCAGTATACCGAAGGTTCCCCATGACGTACCCGTCGCAAACGAAAGTCCTATCGCTATCAGGAAGATGATGGCCGGAAGGAACATCTGAAGTCCCGCTGCCGAGCCCTCTACAACTCCCGCCACATAGGTTGCCGCACCTAAATTGTCGGTCATGGCCTTAAGTGACCACGCGAAGGTAAGTATGAGTATAGCCGGGACCATCTGCTTGAAGCCCTCCGGCAGACACTCCATGCAGCCGTGGAAGGAGATAACCCCTCTCAGTATGTAATAGATCATAGTCAGAACAAGCGCAACAGACGATCCGAGCACAAGTCCCACCGAAGCGTCACTGTTCGAGAATGCATCTATAAAGCTTGCTCCGTCAAAGAAGCCACCGGTATAGATCATGCCTATGGTACATGCTGTGATAAGAAGTATGATGGGGATGATCATATCTATGACCTTAGCGTGATGATTCACTTCCATACTCTCATCCTCGGCACCGACATAATCCTTACCCTTCCAGTAATCATCACTCATGGCCGCTATCTCATACTTTCTCATGGGACCGTAGGATATCCTGAGCGAAACCATAAGGATCATCATAAATATGGTAAGCAGAGCATAGAAGTTATACGGGATGGCTTTAAGGAAGAGGCTCATGCCGTCCTCACCCTCCACAAAGCCCGCTACCGCCGCAGCCCATGAGGAAATGGGAGCTATGATACATACCGGAGCCGCAGTCGCATCTATCAGATACGCAAGCTTCTCCCTGCTTATCTTCTGCTTATCGGTGACAGGTCTCATAACCGAACCGACCGTGAGGCAGTTGAAATAATCATCTATAAAGATAAGCACACCGAGCAAAACCGTTGAAAGCTGCGCGCCTACACGGCCCTTGATGTGAGTGGATGCCCATCGTCCGAAAGCAAGCGAACCACCCGTCTTGTTCATAAGCTGAACCATCATTCCGAGGATCACAAGGAATATAAGTATGCCCACATTCCACGAATCGGAAAGGACTGTGATCACTCCGTCCTGAAATACATGATTTAAAGTATCAACCGGTGAGAACCGCGCCCAGAAAAGAGCACCGGTCACAATACCCACAAAAAGCGAGCTGTAAACCTCCTTGGTGATAAGCGCAAGCACTATGGCCATCACTGACGGAAGCAACGCCCAAAATGTCTCTGTCACCTCGATTTCCTGCACTGTGATAAAGTACCACGACACCACATAGAATGCCGCAAGCACAACGCCCGCGATCACGATCTTCCTGTTCTTCATTTCTTTGCTAACTCCTTTTTTTCTTTTATTCTCCCAAAACAAGCTTACCTGCTTCCTCGGGTGGCAGCGGACGTCCCCATATAAATCCCTGTATATAGTCGCATCCTATAGCCTTCAAAGTGTTGAGCTGCTCCCCTTCCTCGACACCCTCGGATATAACCTCAAAACCGAGTATATGCCCTAATGATATGATTGCCTCCACATACTGCTTTGAAGACTCGCTTGAGTTCATCTTGTCAATAAACGACTTATCTATCTTAAGCAGATTCGCCGGAAAGCTGGTAAGATAACTCAGCGAAGAGTATCCGGTACCGAAATCGTCTATAGCGATCTTGACGCCGATTGTCTTAAGCTCATCTATATACTGAAGCGCTTTCTCAACAGAATCTATCATAACAGACTCGGTGATCTCTATCTCGATCTGCTCAGCCGGAATACCGCTGTTCTTGACCAGGTTTTTTATCTCATCAAGAAAATCACTCTTCATAAGATGCCTTACCGATACATTTAAACTGAGCGTGATATCCGCTCCCGTTCTGCTTATCAGCTCACCGACAAAACCTGTAGCTTTCCTGAAAACCGCGCTGTCTATCTTGTCAACAAGTCCCACTTTCTCGGCAACAGGAATAAACTCTCCCGGACTTATGATACTTCCGTCCGCATCCTTCATACGGGCCAATGCCTCAAACCCGCGCAGCTTACGGTTCATATCATATTGCGGCTGAAGATTAAAGAATACGGTATCATTTTCCAGTGCCGATCTGATCTTGGATTCGACCTCAAGAATTCTCTCTTCCCTGATTATATCCTTGGAAAACCGAAGTATATGATTGCTGCTTGAGGCTTTCTTTATCTCCCTCATCGCCTCATTTGCATAAAGCATAACGGTCTGCACGTCATTATTATCCTTGGGATACTCAGCATATCCGAAGCTTGCCGATATGTAAAAATCATACCCGTCTATGGACAGCTTTTTGGAAATGGCCGACTCATACATCCTTATGGTATTCAGCACATCCTCATCCGAATCAAAATCCCGTATGACAAGCGCAAATTCATCTCCGTTCAATCTTATGACAAAGTCCCTTGTGCCCGAAGCACCTGTCTCCGCTATCTCTCTCCACAGCGAAGCAACCTTCTTAAGAACCTTATTTCCCATCTCAAATCCCATGGTCTCATTGATACTCTTGAAGCCGTTCAAATCTATCGATGCCGTCACAAACTTCTCACCGCTTTTTTCTATCTCATCCACAAGTCTCGCACACGCATACCAGTTAGGCAGCCCGGTCAGGATATCCGTAAGCGCCTGTTTCCTGAGCTTCTCCTGTATCCTCTCTATCTTGACATTGTTGACAAATACCACCGTGATCGCGACTATGGCCAACAGATTTCCGAAGACTCCCGGGATACTGTTCATATTATGCTTCATTATGATCCCGATCATGACCATGGGAATATTCATGACTATAACCACCAGCGAAGTGATAAAGCCGAGTTTTCCGCAGTAAACCGTAAGCAGGATAACGCAGATATTAGACAGCGAAGAAAAAACGCCCGCAAATAAAAAGACCGGAATATGTTGCCCGCCCATGCTTATGGTCGCATCCGATCCCGCACTTCTGCTCACAATAAAGGTAGCTATAAAGTATAACGCCAGCAACACAAAATAAACGCTCAAAGGCGCCCGACTTTTAGCCGATAGATTGTTTAATGTCTGCTGGAGTATCCTCTCTTCTCTGTGATTATCAATTCCTTTTGCCATAGGTCTCCGAATCCTTTCGGTATTAGAATGATATGATATATATTTTACTTCAAAAGCAAAAAATAAGCAAGGCAAACAATTCCCCTATCTCTTTTTGGGAACCCCCATCACCTTAACATAGTCCTCGCTCTTATCACGCATGATCAGCATGCCCTTCTCAAGCTCGTCGAGCGGAAGTCTGTGTGAGATGAGCTTTGCCGGGGATATACTTCCTGACGCAAGTTTATCCACCACATAATGCCAGTCATCGTTATCATCGTGGGTAAATGACGAATTCCATGTGCCGGTTATCCTAAGCTGGTTTCTTAAAATCTTCCAGTAAACTGCTTTATCAAGCTTCATATCCGAGTAGGGATTACCCACGAACACGATCTCGCCCGCAGGCGCTGTGTTGTCGACCACATCGGAAACCGTCTCATTTTTTCCTATGCACTCAAAGAACACATCCATCCCGGCGCCATTGGTTTTCATAGTGATCCACTCGCTTACATCCGCATTCCTGCTGTCAAGAAAATGCTCCTCGTCTATCGAAAGCATCAAAGCGTTCTTTCTCTGGAAATCCTTATTGCCGATCACATAGAGGTCCTCAACTCCCGCTTCCTTGAGGAACATGGTCAGCAAAAGCCCTATGGTTCCAAGTCCGTACACACATACCTTCTTTTTATCAAAGCCTCCGCTTACCCTTCGCATGCAGTGAACGGCAACCGCCATGGGTTCAAGCATGGCTGCTTCCTCGTACTCTACGCCTTCAGGGAGCATAAGCAGATTCTGCTCAGGCACAGCAACATATTCCGCGAAGCCTCCGTCACAGCGGGAGCCGAGATAACTGTAATGCCTGCACATCTCGTAAAGCTTGCTCTTGCATGGTCCGCACTCTCCGCAAGGGATGAGAGGGAATATCCCAACCGGCTTATCAAGCCACTTTTTATCCACGCCTTCGGTTATGTCCACAACCTTTCCGGAGAATTCATGCCCCGGAATAAGCGGATGAACATGCGCACCCGTCTGATAGATACGCGGAATATCCGAACCACAGATTCCACAGGCCATAACCTTCACCAGAACCCAGCCCGGCTTAAGACCCGGCTTTTCTACATCCTCATATCTTATATCACCTATTCCATGCAATACATGCGCTTTCATTCAGAACCCCTCCTATACCCCGTAATCCGCCACCATAACCGGCTTCTTTCTTTCAACAAACAGCGGTACACACGGTGATGCGCTTCCGTAGTAAGCATCACAGCTGTCTGCTATCTCTTTAAATCCTTTGGAAGCCTGACACCAGATTATGCTTCCGTTAGCCGCTTGGACGAATTCGTTAATCATTTTGTCTAACTCATCAGTCAATTCGCTATCGACTGCTTTCCACAGCTTTTCATCTGTCGGGAAGAATGCAATCACCGTCTCTATTTTATCACTTTCCTCAAAAAAAATCATTAGTCTTTCTTTTATCTTATCTATAATTATGTCCTTCTTCTCCGTAAGTTCATTCAGGCCTATCACGTACAACAATCTCTTCTTATCGCCGACACGCAAACAATCATTTGAATCGTCCCCGAACATCTCCGGTTCAACCGCTATTTTTTCTTCCCAGGCTCTCCTTGTCTCTTCGCCTGCGAAAGCACTGAGCTTATCAACATACATATTCTTCATGCTCTCTGACCAGAGTAAAACCTTATCGGCA
>ONVB01000336.1 GCA_900321145.1 uncultured Eubacteriales bacterium
CACAGATTTTTTGCACATGTTTTATCCGACAAAATGTGCCGCACACTATATAACATATTTCAAACCTTGACGATCTCCCACAAAAAAAATCCAAATCATCTTATTTCGTATGATTTGGATTTTTTATATTAAATTTATTCAGTTTTTTCACGATCCTACCGTGCTTTGATCATCTTTATTCCGCGCCATACCGTGTCGGTCGGAGCGTCGGGACAAAGCTTTTCAAACAACTTCTCATCCGCGGTTCTTCTGATCGGAATCATAACCTTCATATCGTTCGAACAGATTTTTTTCGCATTTGCCGCGCTCAACTTAAGCAATTCGAACAAAGGTCTTTTTTTATCCTCTCCGGCCGAGCTGTACATATCTATAAGCAGGCTTCCCGCCGGAGTTCTTCTGATGAGCAGTACCCCCTTATTGCCGGCCTTATCGATATAAATGCTGCTCAGATCAGGGTCATATACGCTCATATTTATCATCTGCAATACTTTCTCGGTTTTATTAGACGCCGGATCTATGTCCTTTACCACCCTCATCAATGCCGCTTGAGAAATCTCACCTATGTTTTTTGCATTTGCAACCTTTCCGGGTTCGAAAACCGGATTTTTTAAAACCTCGGAAAGATCCGCCGCTATCAGCTTTCCCTGCATTTTCTTGTATCCGCACCTGATCAGATACCCCTTTAAGGCTTCTGTTGCATCGCCGTACAGGTCACAGGATATTCGCTTGATTCCGGCTCTTGATAAAACATCCTCCATCTGCTCCATGAGCGACAAGCCGCTCTCCTGACCTTTAGCGTATGCCGGTACATTTATGTACACAATGACAGCTTCGTATTCCTTTACATTTTCATCAGACTTGCATATATAGAACTGTAAAAACCCCGCAGGCACAACTTCATCTTCCTCAAAATAAGCCGAATACATGGAATAATATCCGCTCTGTCTTGATCTTGAAAGGACGCTTTCCGGAACAAACGCCTTAAAGCCTTCTGTATCTTCTTTGTCTAATGTAAATACAGGGATCATATCATAATCTCCTTTTAGATTTTATACTTGACCCGGTGCGCCCATAAGTGCCGGATTGAGATATGAATGTTTATAAATATCCGGCTTTTTGGAAGACGACTTCTCTGTCTGTGTTCTGATATCCTTTTCAAAGCTTACCCAATCCTCCTTGTCCTTCTTGAAGATAGAAGGAACATCGGGATTTTCTTTCTCATACGCAAGTCTTTTCCGCAGCACTTCCTGTACGCCGCTGATCCTGTCCATAAGTGCATCCAATTCTTTCTTATTCAGGATATCACCAAGAAGATAGGAAAGCACTTTCGGTTCAAGCGCCAGGATCTGTTCGGCGAATTTCATTCCTATTGCCGGGATCGTGCAATTTCCCTCCTTATCCTCCGGACTGTACAATCTGCCTATATCTCCGTCTTTTACTATTCGTTTATAAGACATAAGACCGAATGACATATCATTATCTATGGCGCAGATTTCGGTCACCTGACAATTAGCTCCCGCGACTGACACCGATGCCATATAATTACCGTCATGTCTGTCCGTCTGGCCGCATATCACATCAAAGAGCTGAAGATTCATCAACTGCTCTAAAGCCTCCGGAGAATAACTCATCTTGTAAGGTCCGTATTTGACTGCAACAGTGTTCATCTCTTCACCTTTAGCCTCATCGAGAGCAACACCATCCATCTTTTTCCCCGCAATTTCAACCCTCGACATCTCGGCACCGACTACAACACTGCCTATGCCCAGAAACTTTGCAAGCCTTGATGCCGCAACATTTCTTTCCGACATATTTCTTCCTTCCTCTATCTCGGGAGCATTTTTTGCAAGATATACAGATAACAAGCTTTTACCTATGTCATTGAATACATTTACCGATTTATCCAAAAAACTCAAGTCATTCTGCAGCTCTATCAGATCTTTTCTTAACTGCAGTTCTTCCTCGGAAGGCTTGTCTCCGGTTCTGTATCGCGCTGCTTTCTTTATATCTTGCTTCTTGCTAAGTATCAATGTATCTTGCATTTCTCTTTTCATGGATGTGGCATTAAAGTTTTTATAGAAACGTGTCTCGGCAAAAGCAGGATGGGTATCTGCATACTTCTCAAGTGTTTCAAAATTGTGCCTGCGGAACAAATCTAAGTATGCTTCCTCCGCAGTCTTATGTTCTTCGTCCGGTACCCATATTTTAGTGAAATAATCATGGAGCGATTTTGCAACAGCTATCTTCTCGGATGCCAGTCTGCTTATGTCCTCCTTTTCTCTTTGAGGCATGTCAGCGAACTCGTCTTCCCCGTTTTCGATCCTTCTGATAAGCATACTTTGCTTTTCTACATATTCATCAATCGCGCTTTCGCAGGTTTGGGATTTCAAAAACTCTTTTTCCTTAAAAAACTTCTTGTCCGTCTTTTCGTCTGTCGTTTTTGAGATAACATGGATCTGAGAAGTATTTCCTCCTGCTTTTCCGATCTTAACTCCGTCCTTACCGTCTACATACTTCTGAGTACGCTGCTCCCTGATTATGTCGCGCCATGTATAGCTTTTTCCTTCCTGTGCGCCTGCCTTGAAGTACTCGGCATTACTCTTAATGTGCAGGAGTTCATCGGATGCCAACTTGCGGATCTCGATTACCTTCGCTCTCCTTATCTTTCCTTCCTTGGACCATGGCTCATGACTTTCCTCATAAGATGTACAGTCCATTATGATATGGCGATACCTGTCCTCCATAATAGCAATCTGCGTCTCAAATTCGGAAGGATCGGCTGCATTTATCTCTGCCGACATATCAAGCATAAGCGAAAATGCTTCAAGGGAATCAAGCACCTTCTGCATACTTTTGGAGTGTTCCTTTTTCTTTCCTATCTTTCCGTCCACGGAGTAAGCAGCATTCTTAAGCAAGTACCCTGCCTTCTCCAAAGAAACTATCTCCGGCATCTGTTCGTCTACATATTTAAGCATATTTGTCAATTCGGCGGGAGTCTCAGCGTTAGTCTCTGCGCCAAACTGCAAACCTGTTCCTGTAATGTTGCTCTGTTCCGATTCAGTTTTTGTAAGATGCTTACCTTCTGTTTTCTTTCCGACTTTAACAACTTTCGAAGAACCTTTTAGCGATGTACACATAATATTCCTCCCTGAGCACTTGTTTACGATAAACCGCTTACTATTCTATCACATTTTTATACCTAACAAAACAAAAAAATCCGGCTGTACCAAAGAAATACAGCCGGATAAAAAATGATCATATATTAGTTCTTTGCAGCAAGCTCTGCCTTAAGTGCTGCAGTAAGTGCCGGTACGATCTTATTTAAGTCGCCTACCACACCGTAGTCAGCTACATCGAAGATCGGAGCATCCTCATCCTTGTTGATGGCGATGATAAGGTCTGACTCCTCCATACCTGCTACATGCTGGATGGCACCCGAGATACCGATTGCGAAATATACATTCGGTCTTACGGTCTTGCCTGTCTGACCTACCTGAAGATCCTTCGGCTTCCAGCCTGAGTCAACAACCGCACGAGAGCAGCTTACCTGACCGCCAAGTACCTCTGCGAGATCCTCAAGGATCTTGAAGTTCTCGGGGCTTCCTACTCCACGTCCGCCGGATACAAGGATCTTGGCATCCATTATATCTACAGTATCGCTTACAGCCTTAACTACCTCAAGGATCTCAACATAACGGTTGTTCTCCTCAAAGCCGGGGTTGAACTCGATGATCTCGGCCTTAGCGCCCTCGATCTTGTCGATCTTCTGCATAACACCCGGACGAACGGTAGCCATCTGAGGTCTGTTGTCGGGGCAGGCGATGGTAGCTATTGTGTTGCCGCCGAATGCAGGACGAGTCATAAGAAGCTGCTTATGCTTCTGCTCCTGACCGGGGATTGCAACCATCGGGAAGTCACCGATATCAAGCTGTGTACAGTCTGCTGTAAGACCTGTAGCAACTCTTGCCGAAACTGTCGGGCCGAGGTCACGACCGATAGCTGTAGCACCAACAAGCATGATGTCAGGCTTGTACTCGTTGATAACAGAAGCAAGAGCATGTGCATAAGGCTCTGTTCTGTAAGTCTCGAGTGCGGGATCATCAACTACGATAACCTTGTCCGCACCGTATGCAGCGAGCTCATCAGCAAGGCTCTTAACATCCTTACCGAGAAGAACTGCAGTAACATCTGTATCCAAATCCTTTGCGAGGTCCTTAGCCTTGCCCAGAAGTTCGAAAGCGATTCCGCTTAACTTGTTATCAACCTGCTGAGCAAAGACATAGACGCCCTTATATTCTTCTAATCCCATTTTCACTATTCCTTTCTTACTTATACGATATGCTTATCCTTAAGCTTGCCTACCAAATAAGCTACTGACTCTTCAGCGTCTAAGTTAACCTTCTCGCCGCTTCCCTTTCTTACCTTATCGGATGCCTTAGCGATCTTGGTAGGTGAACCCTTAAGTCCGAGATTTGAATCATCTACGTCAACAAGGTTTGCTCTGCCCCAGGTTGTGATCTCCGCATCAAGTGCATCGAAGATACCGCCCGGTGTCATATAACGAGGATCGTTGAGCTCTGAAAGAGCTGTGATAAGTGCAGGCATCTTAGCCTTGACCATGTGATATCTGTCCTCATACTGACGCTTAACGACTACAGAATCACCGTCGATCTTGATATCCTCTGCATAGGATATAACAGGAAGTCCAAGGTGCTCAGCGATCTGAGGACCAACCTGAGCCGTATCACCATCGATAGCCTGACGTCCTGTGATTATAAGATCATACTCGAGGTTCCTTATGGCACCTGCAAGTGTGGTTGATGTAGCCCATGTATCGGCACCGCCGAGTACTCTGTCTGTTACAAGGATACCCTTGTCTGCGCCCATTGCCATAGCCTCGCGAAGAACATCCTCTGCCTTCGGAAGACCCATAGTGATAACGGTAACCTCTGCACCGTACTGATCCTTTAAGCGAAGTGCTGCCTCAAGTCCGGCCTTATCATCCGGATTCATGATGGTAAGCATCGCTGCTCTGTTAAGTGTACCGTCCGGGTTGAACTGAACTCCACCCTTTGTATCCGGTACCTGCTTTACACAAACTATAACCTTCATGTCGTACCTCCTACTTTAATATGTTGGCTGAGATTACCATACGCTGTACCTCTGAGGTACCCTCGTAGATCTCGGTGATCTTCGCATCTCTCATCATACGCTCTACATCATACTCGCGGATGTAGCCGTAACCGCCGTGAAGCTGAACAGCCTTGGTTGTTACTTCCATTGCGATTTCCGCAGCGGCAAGCTTAGCCATTGCTGCCTCTACTGAGTAAGAGGTCTTTCCATCCTTCTGATACTGGGCCTTAGCCATGGCAGCCTTGTATACAAGGAGCTTTGCAGCCTCTACCTTGGTAGCCATATCAGCAAGCTGGAACTGTGTATTCTGGAACTGTGCTATGGAGCGACCGAACTGCTTTCTCTCCTTAACATAAGCTATTGTTCTCTCAAGAGCACCCTCAGCAAGTCCGAGAGCCTGAGCAGCGATACCGATACGACCGCCGTCAAGAGTATGCATTGCTATATTAAAGCCCTTGCCCTTCTGTCCTAAGAGGTTGTCCTTCGGGATTCTGCAATCCTGGAATATAAGCTCGTAAGTTGATGAACCGCGGATACCCATCTTGTTCTCCTTCGTACCGAAGGTGAATCCGGGTGTGCCCTTCTCTACGATAAATGCAGAGATTTCCTTCATCTTCTTGCCGCGCTTCTCAACTGTACCTGTAACGGCGATAACGATATAGATATCAGCTTCCTTACCGTTGGTGATGAAGCACTTTGAACCGTTAAGTACCCACTCGTCTCCGTCAAGAACAGCCTTTGTCTGCTGGCCCTGAGCGTCTGTACCTGCACCGGGCTCTGTAAGACCGAATGCACCGAGCTTCTCACCCTTTGCAAGAGGTACGAGATACTTCTGCTTTTGCTCCTCTGTACCATAGGTCTGGATAGGATCCGCACAAAGTGATGTGTGTGCAGATACGATAACGCCTGTGGTACCGCATACCTTAGAGAGCTCCTCAACACACATAACATAGGTTAAGGGATCGCAGCCCTGTCCGCCGTACTCCTTCGGGATCGGTATACCGAGGAAGCCGTACTTAGCCATCTTATCAACTGTCTCACGAGGGAACTTCTCAGTCTCGTCAACTTCCTGAGCAAGAGGCTTTACTTCGTTCTCCGCAAACTCTCTGAAGAGTGTCTGCGCCATTTCATACTTTTTTTCCAAGCCGAAATTCATTATTTATTTCCTCCATTTTATTACTTGCTGTAGTCAAAGAATCCTACACCGGTCTTCTTGCCGAGCTTCTTCTCCTCAACCATCTTCTTTAAAAGAGGTGCCGGAGCATACTTGTCATCGCCTGTTTCCTTATGAAGAACCTCCATAATAGCAAGGCAGATATCAAGTCCGATAAGATCTCCTAAGTGAAGCGGTCCCATCGGGTGAGATGCACCGAGCTGCATAGCAACATCGATATCCTCAGCAGAAGCTGTACCTGCATCGAGTACATTTATTGCCTCGTTGATCATCGGGATAAGAATCCTGTTAACAACAAAGCCGGGAGCTTCCTTAACCTCAACGGGAGTCTTGCCTATCTCTGTAGCGATAGCCTTGATCTTGTCAACCATCTCCTGAGGAGTATTCTCTCCCTTTATAACCTCAACAAGCTTCATTCTGTCAGCCGGGTTGAAGAAATGCATACCTATCATAGGTCTGTCAAGTCCCTCACCGATCTTGGTGATGGAAAGTGAAGATGTGTTGGAAGCAAACATGCAATCCTTCTTTACTATAGACTGAAGTGACTTGAAGATATTCTTCTTGATCTCGAGATCCTCGAGTGCAACCTCAACTATAAGGTCACAATCACCGCAAATGTCCTGAAGTCCTGTGGTAACCTTGCCTAAGATCTCGTCAGCCTTCTCCTGAGTGATCTTCTCCTTGGATACAAGGAACTTCATGTTCTTCTCGATCTTCGCCTTACCGCCGTCAGCAAACTCCTGCTTGATATCGCAGAGCATAACCTCGTAGCCGTCTGTCATGGCGAAAGCCTGTGCGATTCCTGAACCCATGGTTCCCGCACCGATAACTCCTACCTTCATTGCTTATTCCTCCTAATGATTATATTTTGGAAAGGTAATTTATAATGTTTTATAAATCTCATTACTTATTCTGGAAAGGAACCACCTTGAGTTTCTTTTCCTTATCCTTCTCGAGGAAGTTACCCATGCCTGCCTTCTGATCCTCTGTCTCGAAGCAGTCACCGAAAAGCTTCTCCTCAATTACAATAGCCTGATCTATATCTACCTGAAGGCCTTCATTTATAGCCTTCTTGCAGTTTCTTACAGCTATAGGAGCATTTGCCGCGATACCTGCAGCCATCTTCTTTGCAGCAGGAAGAAGCTCCTCAAGCGGATATACGGCATTTACAAGACCTATTCTAAAAGCCTCATCAGCCTTAATGTTCCTTGCGGTATAGATAAGCTGCTTTGCCATACCGGGGCTAACAAGTCTGCTGAGTCTCTGTGTTCCGCCAAAGCCCGGTGTGATGCCCAAGCCTACCTCAGGCTGACCGAATACTGCATTTTCCGAGCATATCCTTATATCACAGCTCATGCTGATCTCACAGCCGCCGCCTAAAGCAAAACCGTTTACCGCAGCGATAACGGGGATTGGGAATGTCTCGATCTTTCTGAACACATCATTTCCCTTCTTGCCGAAAGCCTCACCCTCAGCCTTGGTAAGTGTGCTCATCTCTCCTATGTCGGCACCTGCGACAAATGACTTCTCACCGGCACCCGTAAGCACAACCGCTCTGGTAGTTTCAAGGTCTATAGCATCAAATGTGCTTGAAAGCTCTTCTAAAACCTGGCTGTTCAGAGCATTTAAAGCCTGCGGACGATTGATGGTCACTATGCCTACAAAGCCGTCCTGCTCATAAGTAATAAAATCCATATCATACCTCCAAACAATTATGTAAACGTTCTAAATAATAAACGCACTAAATGCCATCAGCCCGGTGTCATCCCGAACGAGCTTAAAATGCTTAGTCTGACAGTCTAAGACATCTTTCACGCTCGGAATGACGATCATATCCGGTTTGATGACATTCATATTATCTGTTTAAATTAGTCTCTCTCAACGATGGTAGCACAACCCATACCGCCACCGATGCAAAGTGTAGCAAGACCCTTCTTTAAGTCCATATCCTCCATCTCGTGAAGAAGTGTAACAAGGATACGGCAGCCGGAAGCTCCGACAGGGTGACCGAGTGCAATAGCACCGCCTCTCGGGTTGAGCTGCTTGTCTACATCTATTCCAAGATCCTTGCCTACTGCTACGGACTGAGCGGCAAATGCCTCGTTAGCCTCGATAACATCGAAGTCCTCGATCTTGTAGTCAGCCTTAGCCATAGCCTTCTTTGTTGCCGCAACAGGTCCGATACCCATGATCGAAGGATCAACACCAGCAAGAGCGCCTGCTACGAAGGTAGCCATAGGCTTAACGCCAAGCTCCTTAGCCTTCTCCTCGCTCATTACAACAACTGCTGCTGCACCGTCGTTGATACCTGATGCGTTACCTGCGGTAACGAAGCCGTTCGGATTGATAGGTCTCATACCGGCAAGCTTTTCTGCTGTGATACCTTCGCGCGGTCCCTCATCTGTATCAAATACAACGGTCTCCTTCTTCTTCTTGATCTCAACCGGTACGATCTCTCTCTTGAACTTGCCCTCAGCTCTTGCAGCACAAGCCTTAGCCTGGCTCTTTACCGAGAATTCATCGAGTTCCTCGCGTGTTAAGCCCCACTGCTCTGCAATATTATCAGCAGTCTGGATCATGTGGTAATCGTTGAATGCATCCCAGAGAGCATCGTTAACCATGGTATCCATCATGGCACCCTTGCTCTGGCTCGGCCATGTCATTCTGTATCCGTATCTGCCCTGAGGTATAGCATAAGGAGCCATGGACATGTTCTCCATACCGCCTGCTACAACTATGTCGGCATCACCTGCCTGGATCATCTGAGCAGCCATGTTAACGCAGTTAAGACCTGAACCGCAGACTACATTAACAGTAACTGCCGGAACCTCAATCGGAAGTCCTGCCTTTATAGATGCCTGACGTGCTACATTCTGACCTAAGCCTGCCTGAATAACGCAGCCCATGTATACATGGTCAACTGCCTCGGGAGCAACACCCGCACGGTTAAGTGCCTCCTTGATAACGATAGCTCCGAGCTGTGCTGCCGGAGTAGTGGAGAGTGAGCCACCCATCGTGCCGATTGCAGTACGACATGCGCCTGCTAAAACTACTTTCTTTGCCATTACATTTTCCTCCGTTTGATTATTTTATAATTCGAGTTAAAAGAAACTCGCAAAAATCGCGTCACAATTCTACCATAGCTTTCGCTTATGCGCAAGCACAGTATTAAATACCTCCGGGTTCTTCTTCATCGTCCTCCCTGACATAAGCTCCTGCTTTTCCGGCTCCGGCTGCCACGAGCAGCTCCGCATTTTCGGTAGTTTTTACCCTGACACCTATCCTGTCAGCTATGAGCTTATCCATGCCGTATATCTTGCTTCCACCGCCTACGAGAAGAATACCGAAGGATGATATATCCGCCACAAGCTCCGGCTTTGTAGCCTCCATCACACTCCTTATGGCGTCTAATATCTGCTCGCTTACTTCCTTGGTTGCTTCTATTATCTCGGACGATGAGATCTTTGTCTTGGTCGGAAGCCCCCTGACCAACTCTTTGCCCTTCGCAAAACCCGTCGCATCCATCTCTCTTTTATAGACAGCGCCTATCTCGTGCTTTAAAGCTTCGGCGGAAGTCGGTCCCATAAGTATGTTGTGCCTGTTTCTCACGTACTTTATGATAGCTTCATTATAAGCATCGCCTGCTGCTTTCACTGAGGCGCTCGCCTCGATGCCGCCCTTTGATACAACCGCGATATCGGTTGTTCCGGCACCTATGTCAACTATCATGTAACCAAAGGCCGAGCTTATGTCTATACCCAAGCCGACCGCGGCAGCAAATGGTTCTTCAAGCAGATAGACCTTCTTTGCTCCGGTTCTTAAAACAGCATCCTCCACGGCACGCTTCTGAACCTCGGTTGCCTTGCTCGGAACGCATACACACACGGTGGGCTTGCCCCATATCCTTCGCTTTGCAACCGCTCCCTTTACATATACCTTGAGCATCCTCTCGGCAAGCGTAAGCTCGGATATAACACCCTTTTCGATCGGATAACAGACTCCGATATCCTCGGCGGTTCTTCCGTACATACGCTTCGCTTTGTTGCCGACAGCGATAAGCTTCCTGCCGACATTATTCTCATATGCAACCACAGAGGGCTGATTGACAACTATGCCGGCATCTCTTATGTATATAACCGTATTAGCGGTCCCAAGATCGATTCCTATATCAATATTAGTCATCACTGAAAATCTGAGGCAATAAGCTTTCTTGTGCCCGAACCTTTCTCTCTTTGATCGCACTTCATTACAGCATCATCGATAGCCTTGAGCATACGGTCGACATTTCCGCTCTCTATGGTCATAAGCAGCTTGCTTATAACATCATCGACAGACTCGTCCATGCTGCAGCCGAGCTGTGCTATATAAGCACCGGCGATTATCGCCATCTCGATAGGTGTAAGGTTGTTGATCTCAACGCTGTGAGTGAAGCTGTCCTTAGTCTTGGAACCGTCGAGAAGTCTGATAACGGAATCCTTCTCACCCGTGATAATTACCGCAACCTTCTTTTTCTTTGCGAGATCGACGATTTCCTTAAAGCGATCGGGAAGTACGCTTCCGACATTCTCTATGACCATGCAGGCTCCCGCAAGCTTACCGAATGCATCGGAAAGTTTCTCGGAAGGCATCTTGTTCAAGGCCTTAGCCGCTATCTTTCCGACTACCTTTGAGGTGCATATGCCCATATCATAGAAGCTTCTTGCAAAATCCTCTCCCGCTACCACAAGTCCGAAGCCGTGCTCTCCGAGGATAGCTACGTTTCTTGACTTTTCGGGATTAGCCGCAACGCCGTTGAAGCAGTCAATAAGCGGCTTTGCAACTCTCTCAACTCTTGTATACTTCTCGAGATAAGAAGCAGCCATCGGAAGCTTTCCTTCATCCGCAGGCTTGGTAAGATCGATCTTGATCTTGTCAGCCTCAGCCAGTGCCTTCTCGGCAGCCTCAAGCTCCTTCTTAGCAGCATCTACGGCCTTTCTCGCATCCGCAACTCTCTTGTCCGCTGCTTCTTTTGCCTTCTTTACAGCCTCGGCAGACTTAGCTCTTACGTCCTCCTCAGCCTTCTTTGCCGCTGCGGCAGCCTCAACCTCAACATTCTTCTCTGCCTTTGCCCTTGCTTCCTCCGAAGCCTTCTGAGCAGCGTCAAAAGCAGCCTTCTTCTTATTCTTTCCTGCCTCTTCGGCAAGCTTCTTTTCTTCTTCCTCAGCCTTCTTTGCAGCAGCTTCGTTAGACTTCTTGACGTCGTCTATCTTCTTTCTTGCATCAGCCTCTGCCTTCTTGGCACTGTCTGCATTCTTCTTTGCCTCATCAACAGCTCTCTGGGCAGCCTTAACAGCAGCCTCTGCAGTTGCTATGGCCTTTATCTTGTCTGCGGTAACCTTAGCTGCGGCATCGGCATCCTTCTTTGCCTTTTCTACAGCTTCGTTTGCCGCCTTTGCAGCCTCATCCTTCTTCTTTCTTACATCCGCAAGACGAGCCTTCTCGGTCTCATCAAACTTCTTCTCGGCCTCCGCTGCAGCCTTCTTGGCAGCTTCATCGGCAGCCTTATCGATATTCTCCTTAGCCTTCTTGGCAGCTATTTCCTTAGCCTTAACTCCGGCTTCCTTAGCTTGCTTGTCGAGATTATCGGCAGCCTTCTTTGCCTCCTCGTCGTTGGCCTTGATGATATCCTCTAAAGCCTTCTCGGCAGCAGTAATCTTGCCCTTAACCTCATCAACCTTCTTCTTGGCCTCTTCCTTGGCTTTGGCTCTTGCCTCTTCCTCCGCCTTCTTCCTGGCAGCCTCGGCAGCCTTTCTCCTCTCTTCCTCGGCAGCCTTCTTCCTTGCTTCTTCCTCAGCCTTTCTGGCAGCATCCTCTTCCGCTCTTCTTGCAGCGGCCTCAGCAGCCTTCTTTCTTGCGGCAGCCTCAGCTATGCGGCGCTCCTGCTCATTTGCCTTTTTCTCGGCCTCTGCAAGCTTCTTTCTCTCGGCCTCACGCTTGGCTTCCTTTTCCTTAAGAGTTTCTTCAACCTTTCTCTTATGCTCCTCGGCAGCTTTTTTTGCCTCGGCGCTCATGTTATCTTCGCCAAAACCTGCGAGCTTTGACAGCTCTGCTCCCAATGAATCATCATCCTCATCGATATCGTACTCTTTCTTGACATCGTTTGAAGGTCCCTTCCTGTTCGGAACTATGTTGAAAACATCATCGGTAACTGTCTTAGCTTCGGTCTTGTCATCGGACTTCCACTGGATCTTCTCGCTGATAACTGTGGTATTGCCTTCCTTCGTGATGCTTGTTTCATCATCCTTGACTTCATCGGCTTCATCGATGACCTTGACATTATTATCCGGCGCACCCGCGATCTTAAGCTTGCCCAGCTTAAGCTTTGCAGCTTCGGCATTGGCCTTAACCTGCTCATTTACGGACTTTACGTTCTCTTTCTTCTTTGCTTCTTCGGAAGCAGGATTCTCCTCAGGCTTTGCTGCCTGAGCATTATTTTCATCTTCGCCCTTGAGCTTTAATTTGAAATGTCCCTCGTGCTTTTCTTCTGCAGGGGGAATATCAGTCTTTAATTCTTCGGTTTCGCCTTCTCCTGCCTCACCGAGCTGTTCGGCAAGCTTACGTCTTTTCTTCTCTTCGATCTCCCTTAACTGTTCGGGAGTAAGAGTCTTAAATTGCTGCTTTTTCTTCTCGGGACCGGCAGATGTTTTTTTGCCTGCAAGCTTAGCAGCCTCAGCCTCTTTTCTTGCTTTCTCTTCCTTCTCCTTCTTCTCTTTTTCTACCTGTGCCCTTACAGCAGCGATAAGCGCTTCTCTCTGATCAATAGCCACCGGTATTTCCTCCTTTCAACACCCATACATTATCAGTTTATCTTTGATTTCTTATCTTCTTCAACAGATCCTTCTTTTCCGATGAGATCTTCAGTCTGGTCTTAAGCTCTTTTCTGGAGATTCCGTACTCCTCGAGAGGCGAAGACTCCTCCTGAGGCTCTTCCTTGAGCTTATCCGACTCATTTAAGGCATCGTACTCCTCCGCCTCTAAGAATCCGGGGTTCCCGGAATCATCAGCACCCACTCCCAATGATCTGAGCAGTTCTTCAGCTTCCCTCGCAAGTCTTTCCTCTTCTTTGAGCTTTTCTGACAGCCTGCTCTTTTCCACAACCTCGTCAAAATCGTTCACGGTTTCCTTAACCTCTCTTGTATCGTGATGCTTGAACAGATCCGTCTTAAATTCCGGATATTCAAGCTTCTTTTTCTTATAACTTATCGGGAAATCCTCCGCGCGCATTTCGGAAAGATCAACATTTTCCGGTTCGGGTTCGGGACTCTCCTCTGGTTCGGGTTCATCTTCCCAAACTTCGTATATTTCCTCCTCCCGATCATTCTCAACAGGCTCTTCCGTGATCTCCTCAACACTTTCCTCGAACTCAGTATTCTCTCCGAGGAAATCATCTACCTCATACTCCGACTCGTTCGTTTCAGCTTCATTCTCCGAAAAATCAACCTCGACGCTTTCGAATACAGCCGATGAGCTTTCAGACACCTTGAATTCTCTGG
>ONVB01000335.1 GCA_900321145.1 uncultured Eubacteriales bacterium
CCTACCGGTGTTACTACCGTAAGCGGAATAAACGGTCTTATAGATGTTCGTCAGGTTAAGCAGGGTTATACCTATCCTACATACAGAACAGTATCGACAGCATACGGTCACAAGACATCAACACTTTGGATCTGCAACCAGAGATTCTTTAACTCATGGTACTCAGGCAAGTCCGGAGCTGCTCTCACCGAGGCACTTAAGAAGAACGGTGCTTACTTAAAGGACAGAAGCTTCCCGATCAAGCTTAAGAAGGGTGAAAGCGTATACCTTGGCGCATACTTCTCATACACCAACGCTAAAACCAGAGCCACGAACCACGCTGCATCATGCATAGTAAAGGTTGAGAAGGTTAACTGATCACCTGACAAACTATATCAAATAGAATAGTCAAAAAAACAGGAGAGAAAACCAGGTTTTTCTCTCCTGTTTTCGTCAGAGCCCATGCAAGACGACTTCGTCTACAACCTCACCGTAAATCTCGTTCCAAACTCCGGTCTTGAAAGCACCTCGATAGTACCGTTGTGCGCGTCCACAATCCACTTTGCTATGGAAAGTCCGAGTCCCGATCCGCCTGTGCTGCCGGATCTTGCCTCGTCAGAGCGGTAGAAGCGCTCGAAGATATGACTCACATCCTTGCTCTGCATGCCTATTCCTTCATCCTGGATAACGTAAGCGGGTTTCCCGTTCACCCACTTAACTCCTATATCTATCGTGTCTCCCTTGTGCGAGTACTTCGCGGCATTCTGTATAAATATACGCATGGACTGCTTGATCATCGCCACATCACCGTGCACCATGGCAGGTGCATAGGGCGCTGCCTGTATACTCTCCTGACCACCTTGCTCGTCGGTATCTATAACCTCGATCTCCGACTCGTACGGATCATGCATGGTGCCGAGACTGTCGCCTATCCTGCATCTGTAGACATGATCTTCGTCTATCATCACGGATTCCTCCCACACCTCCCGCACTATCTCGTTCAGATCAAAATCCACGAAGTTAAGGGTATTCCTTCCGCTATCACCGCGGGCTAAGAACAGCAACTGCTCCACCAGCTCCTTCATATGCTCGGACTCATTTTTCAGAGCTTCGATTGCTTCCTCAAGAACCTTTTCGTCCTCCTTGCCCCAGCGGTCAAGCATATTCACATACCCCTGGATCACTGAGATCGGAGTCCTGAGCTCATGTGATGCGTCCGACACAAACCTTGCCTGCTGCTTCTGTGACTCCTGCATACGCCTAAGAAGGTTGTTTAACGCTATCTCTATGCTCCGTAAGTCTGAGTCGCCGGTTCTTACCCTGACATCCGCCGCATTTGTCTCCACATGGTCTATAGCTTTCGCGAGCTCCTCCATCTTCGCATCAAGAGGTATGCTCGAGAGTTCCTCCGCCTGAAGCGCCAGGTCATTTAACGGACGAAGCTTTCTTCGAACCCCGCCTGTATGAAAGAGCGCAAATATAAGCATGACTCCTTCAACCCCCAACAGTGCCACGAAAGGCGGGCCCACAACCTGTCCCACATCATTCAGCGCCACCCGGAACTCCTGCTTCTTCTCCACACTAACCACATAGCATGGCTCACCGTTCTCATCTGTCAGGATCTCCCTGTCGATCACAGTGCCGAGCTCCTGCGCCTTTCTTTCCGCCCACATGAAAAATGAACCGGCAACCAAAGCCACAACCACCACATCCAGAAAGATCAGCCGAAAAAGCGTCCTGAACCAATACGAAAGATTGATCTTTACTGCTATCGATGTAGTTTTTCTACTCTGTCTTCTATCCATATGCTCACTCTTTTATCGAGTACCCCACGCCCCTGACCGTGGTTATAAGCTTGATCCCGTACTTGTCATCTATCTTCGTGCGTATGTACCTCACATACACATCTATGATATTCGTCTCGCCGGCATAATCATAGCCGCAGACCTCGTTCATCAGCTTATCGCGGTCAAGCACGATATTCCTGTTCTTCATCAAAAACTTCAGCAACTCAAACTCTCTGTTGGTAAGCTCCACCGGCTCACCGTTCACCGTGACCTCATGCCTGTCTGCATCAAGCTTCACACCGCGAACCTCCATGACCTCGCCTGAGGCAACCGCACCCGAAGCTGCAGCACTCTTCTTTAATGCCACGCGTATCCGCGCAAGCAGCTCCTCTATGGCAAATGGTTTCGTGATATAATCATCGGCTCCGGCATCCAGCCCCGAGACCTTATCCATCACCGCATCCCTCGCTGTGAGCATGATGACCGGAGTATTCTTTTCATTTCTCAGACGTCTCAACACCTCAAGCCCGTTAAGCTTAGGCAGCATAACATCCAGGAGTATCAGGTCATAAGCGCCGGTAAGAGCGAGGTCCAACCCCGCTCTTCCGTCAAATGCTTTTTCTACTTCATATCCCTCGTGTACCAGCTCGAGCTCCACAAACCTCGCGAGCTTTTCCTCATCCTCGATGATCAGTATTTTACTCATTAGTCCTCTTCCTCTTAGTTTTACTTGTCCTCTTTATTCTTCCTGCTCTCGGCAAAGCCGGCCTTTACATCCTCTGCCACATTTCCGGCCTTGTTCAGTGCATCGTTTACATTTACGGACACCGTATCCGCGCCGTCAAAGCTGTATCTGAAGTCGAAGAACAGCCCGACTATCGCAAGCGGCAGTGTTACCGGGAGCAGCATCAGCGCGAATATCAGCACCAGTGACGGAACCGACATCACTTCCTCATCATGCTTCGTGATCGTGAACTTCACCTGCATAAGCTTCTCAAAGGTTCTGCTGCACCAGTCACCGAATCGGCCCATGGTATCACCGAAATCATTTCCCTTTGATTTCTCCTCGTAGTCAGCCTTGGCCTTCTTGAACTCCTTCGAGGTATCCACGCTTGTCTTGTAGCTTCCGCCCGTGGGGTTGTCTATCTTGCCGAGTGTCTCTAAGTATACTATCGCGTCGAGCACATCCCAGTCGCAAGCCTCAAGCGCCTTCTTTGCCTCCTCGTAGGTAACTCCTGTCTTCTCTCTGATCTTCTCAACTTTCTCTAAATTATCCATAATCTTACATCCTTTCTCTTTCCCTAAGTATTATTTCTTTTATTCATCCAGCGTTATCTTGAGGGCTTAGCCCGAAGATTCTTTAAGCTTCCCTCAACCTGTGACTGTATGATACAAAACCATTCTTAAAGAAAAATATAACGAAGATTAAAAACAGATTAAAACTCGTTAATTTTATCATACTTTATCATCTGTTATCAAGCTCACAAAACCTTCTTTGCCGGCTTTAACACTTATTATCACAGAGGTTATAATGTGGTAAATAAAAGACCTCCCCTGCCCCGTGAACCGGAGCAACAGGAGGTCTTTTTATTCCCTTATCTACTGATCCCCATCCTTAGTCTTATCGTAGAATGCTTTATTTCTGCCCTTGTCAAAGCTTGTTCCCTTCGGAACGAACTGAACCTGGAAAGCTTCGAGCTTCCTTGCGTAGCCGGCCGAACCGGACTTTGCCTTATTCTCGGCCCAGCCGAGCCAGCCAAACTTCTCACAGTAGGTGCGGTAGTACATATCATAGAGATTTGCCACCTGTCCGCTTGCCTGAAGCTGGATCATCTCCACTCTTCTCGCCATACCCTTGGTTCCGGCATAGGTCGACTTATCTGCGGTGGTTGCCCACTGCGTCCAGCCCATCTTCTCCACATAAGCACGGTACTTCACTGAGCCGCCTATGCCTGAAAGCTGCATCTGTATCGTCTCCATACGGAGGTTGTCAGTGGTACCCGCAAATGTCTTCTCATTCGTCTTTGCAGTAATCTTTGCCGTTGTCCACGGCGTCATCCATCCCTTTTTCTGAACATATGCACGGTACTTTAATACAGGTTTCTTTATGATAAAGCTATTGGTTACAGCACCCTCATAATCACCCATGCCTGTGATGATAACCTCTGCTTTACCCGCATTCACATTATTCTTATACTCTGCTTTATAGTCCGTACCTGCCTTAAGAGTCTCGCCGTCAAGCTTAACGGTTATCGCAGGCTTCACTGCCGAACCGGTCCATGCCTTGGTACCGAGTCCGCTTACGGAGCACAGTGAGATATCCTTTCTTTCATGCTTCTTAACCACGGTCTCTTCCAAGGTTATCTCCGCTTTACCTTCCGGATCGGCGAAGAACTTAAGACATTTCTCACAAACCCAGTATTCGATATGTCCGTCCATATCGTATGTAGCCGGTTCCTCCTCTATATGAAGCAAACTATGCCCCTCTGCCTTGATGATCAGGCTTTCTTCCGTTACTTCCTTCTCACCCTCTGCATCCTCGAACAGCTTTCCGCATCCTTCGCACTCGTAATATGCTTTCTTTCCGTCCTCCGTGCAAGTTGCCTTAACTTCCTTGCGGAGCACAAGTTCATGCTCATGTATATCCACTATGGAAAATGTAACGGTCTTCGTTCCGTTATAGTTTCCCTTTCCTGTAGCCGTCACCGTCGCACTTTCCGTGGCTTCCGTATTGTCATTATATGAAAGAGTATAATCGGTCCCGGCCACGAGAGTCCTGCTTCCCATAGTAAGTACGGCCGCAGGTGTCTTTGCGGTTCCGTCATACTCATAGGATGTCTGTGACAGGGTCATCTGTGCATCCGCTAAGCTCGCCTTATCGATAGTAAAGCTCTTTGTAACCTTCGCAGTGTAGTTCCCTGTTCCCTCCACGATAACCTTGGCAGTATTTGATCCCGCTGCTATATTGTCCTGGTAGGTTACTGTATAGTCCGTACCCGCAGCCAGATCTTTGCTTCCGTTATTCACGGTGACCGAAGGCTTCTTCTCCGTTCCGTCATAGGTGTAGCTTTCACTTGTAACATGAACCCACTGCGCGGAGATAGACTGCGGAGTTATACTGTAGGCCAGGCTCACAGAGCCTGTATAAGCTCCCTTTCCTGTCACTACTGCCTGATAATCGCCTGCATTTACCGAATCCTCCAGGGTAACCGTATAGTGAACTCCCTCCTCGAGAACCTCGTCTCCGTCCTTTACAGTCACCTGAGGCTTTATGACAGCCCCCGTATATTCAAATGTATACTTTGCGAGCTTTACAAGTATATCCTCCACACTCTTTTCCGTCGACTGAGCCTCGGTCACGGTAAACTGTGCACTGCTGCTGCCCGTATAATTTCCGGTCCCCGTTACGGTAACCGTTCCCGTTCCCGCAGATGTATTACCCGTGTAGGAGGTCGTATAATTAAGACCCTTTATCAGCCTGATACCGTTGCATGTAACCACCGGCTCGGGAGTCACCGCACTCCCGGCACACTCATAAGATGATTCCGGCAGAGTGACCGTCGCTCCCGTGATGTCCGTCTTATCGGTGAAGGTCTTTACATATATATAGTAATCCGTCCCTTTATAGCTCACGTTATAGTACGAATAACTTCCGCTTTCTCCCCACTTCTTAAGTATATCAGATATATGTTTCGACGACATAACAAGGAACGAAAAGCTGTTCCCGAATCTCTGTGCCTTGGTCCGCATCCTCTTTGCTGCGGTATCCGCATCTGTTCCGTCGAAGTAGTAACCTGCCTGCGCATAATAGGTGTCGGCAAAGCTGTCTCCGACATTTGTCGGAAGCGCATACAGCCAGTTGCTGCCCGAAGAAGTGTAAGCCACATGCCTTTTCACGAAATCGGATGCCGGCATACCGAAATACATATCGTACAGTCCCTTTTCCGTAAGGTCATCCCATGTCAGGTCCATATACATATATTTGCTTCCGTCAGCCGATACCATATTCCACGCATGTCCGCCGGAATTGCCTTTTTCGTCTATCGCGTTTCCTACCACGTAATAGTTCGGTATGCCCATATAGTTCATCATCATGGCAAATGTATCGGAGTAGCCCTCACACACTGCCGACTTATGACTGCTGAACACGCCATGCACGCTGTGCGCCCACTTCGCCGTCTCGGCTATCCGACCGCCCTCGACAGTCCTGTAAGCATAGTTTATCTCCTCGATTATAGCGTCATGTATTATAGCTATCTTGTCTAAAGTGTCCTCCGCATAGTCAGCCCTCGCCTTATAGGCATTCACCCCTGAAATGATCGCCTCATTTATAGGTGTCCTTACGGATGCCAAGGCATAGTCGTCATCTGTTATAAGATACAGATAATCGTCACTGAAGACCATCCTGTTGTCTATCCAGTAGTAGGCCGGATGATCGTAATCATATGCCTTATAAGCCTGAAGCAGTTCTGTACTGCTTAAGCTCTTGTCTCCGCCCTCGACTATCTTCTGCACAGGATAGTACATCGTATCACTGCTCGTCAATTTGCTTGCCTGCACATCTGTCGTTGACTCCATAAATGCGATAGCAGCCTCATCTATCTGATCATAGAAGGTCTTCTGCGCTTCCTTCGGCAGTGCAGACCTGCCGTTTGTACTCGCACACTCGGCCCAAAAGCTGTCCCGGCCTGAATAGTACAGCTTGCCCGCAGTTTTTACCTCAGGCTCGATGATCTCATCATCACCCGATATATATATAGCCTCTGTTTCCTCAAGATCACCAACCGGCTGAAAGCCATCCGTATCATAAATATAATCGCTTTTAACATCCTCGCCGGACAACTCATTTCCGACAGCCTGCTCTGCCCTGACAGGCAAAACACCTGCGGGAATTGCGGATACAAGCATCGCCGCCGTCACTATACAGGCCGCTAATTTCTTCATTACCTTATCCTCCCATTAAGATACTTTTCTTCTTCTACTCCTCAAACACCGTAAGTATCTTTCCTCCGGTACCAAAGGACTTACCCTTCTTAACTATCTTGATCTGTACACCCTCTATGCGCTTGGACTGGCCCATAGTTCCTGTCTCCTGCGCATTTTTCGCCCAGTCGAACCAGCCGTATTTCTCCACATATACCCTGTAATATATGTCATACTTTTGCTCAAGAGTTCCGTACAGCTTTATGCTCAGGGCCTCAAGCCTCCTTGACTGTCCGAGTATTCCGGCGGTCTGCCCGTCCTTAAACCAGTTTGCCTTGCTCGTGCGGCTCTTCAGCCAGCCCTTTCCCTGCACAGACACATTATACTTTACTCCGCCCGAGAACCTGCTTCCGGGTACCCTGACCCTAAGCGCCTCAATCCTCAGACCTAAGCCCTTGGTTCCTGCATAAATACCATTCTTCACCCAGCCTGTCCACGCCTTCTTCTGAGCGTAGGCGTTGTAGGTCACATAGGCGCTGTCCGTAAATGTAAGTCCCGGAGCCGACCCCGCCTTATCCGGAGACAGTACATAGCTTGTCGAACTTGCCGGCCAGTCGATCACGTGGGATGTCGTCCATCCGAGACAGTCATCATAATAATGCGAATCCAGCTTGTTAAATACGGTATCCGACTTAAGAAAGTAATCATACTTTATCCTTTTGTTGCTGCTTGTATAGGTATCGTCCCAGGTAACATCCACGCAGCTCCATTTACCGCCAAGCTTTATCTTGTTCCATGCATGATCCGCATTTCCCACATATACGCAGTCTATGCCGCAGGCGCTGCAGAAGAGATCATAGGTCTTGGAGTACCCGCCGCACACCGTACTCCTAAGGATTATCGCCGAGTATACCGATTGCGTATACTTTCCCTTGGAATAGTCATAATCCGTAAGCTTACTCAGATAGTCATGGATCAGCCTCGCTTTCTCATAATCACTCTTTCCGCTTGTAAGCGACTTTACCTTGCTAACCTCGGCATCAATAAGCGAGGCAACTCTCTTTCGCTCGGAACCGTTCGCAAATGCCGGGTGCATATACATATACACCTCAAATCTGTCGCTGTAGCTTAAAGTATAGTAGCTTTCAAGAAAGAAAAACTCCGGTTCACTCATCAAAAACAGCTGCATCACTCTTCTGTATGAGTCAACTCTTCCGTACATCATAACCGGCCCGACTGCATAGTATTGGCCATAGGATAAAGGAACATTTTTACCGTCATACATGGCATCATAGCACAGCTTATACAAACCGTCGTACAGAAGCTTTTCATTGGAATTAAGCTGATTATAATAATACGAGCTTATACTGTGCGTAGTCTGATTGTATGCTTTTACCGATACCGGATCAAAAACCGGTGCAAAGTAAACCGCAACAAATGAAACGAGCACAAAGACCGCAACAAAAATCCTCGACTTTGCCACCCTTCGGCCTGTTGCACATCTTCTATCATACTGCTCTTTAACCCTTGTTTTTTCTCCCATATACATCCTCCTATTAATACAGCCTTTCCATCTTCACTCCGCTTATACATCTGAAGTAAGCTACAAATCTCTCCGGTGTTATGTAAAAGGCGCCGTTCTCAGTGTCATCTCTCCATCTTGTAACTATTAGATCCGAACCCTCCTGAATCTCATAATGCATAGCTCCGTTTCCCCACGGATTCCTGAGCTTGATCATATCCCTGCCACGAACCTTCTCAACCCCAAGCACGGTATACTCATGGGTTGCCACTATTCCGTTACCGACCTGCTCTCCATTAAGGCCGCCATCCTCACTAAGTTGCATTAATCTCGTACCCGCTGTCATAGGAAGTTTAAGTCGCTTCTTTTCTCTGATAAATCTCAGTGCCTTATCTATATATTTACCAAACTTAGCTCTTATTTCCTCGTCCGTATAATCTGCAGCATCTTTATTGTTCCAGAACTGGCTGAATGTACTTTCCATCGAAACAACATCGATCCCTTTTCCGATCAGTGCCCTTAAGGCATCAGATCCGTGGCCGCCTGCGATGTTCTCGTAATTTCGCTGATTTCTCCCATTTACTCTGTTATACGGATTCATGAGCGTATAAGCCTTCTCAAGATACTGTACCCAGTATGCTCCCTTGGCAAATGTTTCGCTCCACTTGTTTTTTGCATCCATCGGGATCGTTTTCTTAACAGTCAGATACTTAGGCATACATTTGCTGTCATATAGTCTGACTGTTACCGTATCTCCGTTATCACGCATCATGTTTTTGATATCCTCAGGATTATTTTCTACGATCGATGCGATCGCCGCGAGGAAGTAACAGTCGCCCAGATCTCCCTGCTTGACATCCTCTATGCAGGGTTCGTGTTCAAAAAGCGGGACCGGACTCATATCAACCATCGTCAGTTCAACTTCTTTATTCTTATTTTTATTTACGTCGATGAAGGCTATATCCTCGTCGCTTATTGTCTGCGCACCTTCCGGTACCTCAAGATTTCCTTTGGTAAACTCAAACAGCTCCTCAAGCTGCTCAATGCATAAGAGCTCCTTTTTCTTTTCCTTTTCCGTACGGTTGAGCTTTCCGCTGATAAGATCGTCCTTCAGTGTCCTGAGCTTATACACGATATCTACCAGTGCTTTTCTCTCATCATGAATGTGCTGAAGCCCTTCCGCAACCCTGATTCTCTCAGCCTTCGGTTCCTCCAAAGGCTCCGATGAGTCACTTACGCTGTCTTCTTCCAGGCTGTTTTCTTCGAAGCTGTTTTCTTCCAGTCTGTCCTTTTCCGCATCTTGATCGAACAAATCTCCGATATCTACCATCTTATCGTTGAGTCGGCTCATTTCATTTTTAAAGATACTCTCATCTTTCTCGCTGCGCAAGGTTGCATCGATATCCGATGCAGTCGCATTTATATTTGTATATTTGATGATAAGATTTTTTATATCCTGCATCTCAGAACTCGGATTTGTCGAATAGCTGCTTATTCTGACGCTTGCATCGTGAGCAAGAGACCTTTTTGCGCTTTTCCTCTTCATCCCGGATATGCTCTGCTTTTTATGCACTGAATTGGCCTTTTTCACAAAGAGCTCATTTTCACTTAATTCCTCATCCTTCTTGTTCCCGCTCTCTGTTTTATTTTTTTTGATATGTCCTTCTGCAAGAAGCTTCTTGTCAAGAAGCGTAAATGTCTCGTCAGCATAAAAAAGCACAGTTTTATACAATGCATCCGTTCCCGCCTTGTTCTGTACCGAAGTCGGAAAGCCCGGAATAGTCTCGATTGGCTGAATCCTGCTTCTTAGACCATATTCCCTGTCGATATCCAAGGTATCCTGCAGCACCTCCAGCCTGTCGATCAACGCGTCCTTCTCTTCAACATCCATCTTTACGCCCAATCTGTTTAAAGCCTCGATTATCTTTGCCGGATCCATGGCCCTTATCTTATCTGCGAAATCATAATCATATGCCCAGAGGCTCATGACTCTCTCTTCTTCGCTGTTTCCTTCCTTATATATACGCTCGAAATTGCCGGTTCTGTTATTATTGTATTCGTCAGCATTTTCCCCGGTAAATCCGCCCTTTGTGAACATAACCTTCACATCATATATCTCAAATACTTTCCTGCCCTTCTTCATGAGCTCCCGGTACTTAAAGCACAGAGAGTCATCCCTGCGATTTTTCACTCCGGCTATCATGTCTATCATCTGTATCTTAGTCAGGCCAAATACCACATCTTTTGTATAATTGACCTCAGCTTTTTTTCCTGCGGCCAGCGAAAGTATCTCAGCCTTTGTGAGATATTTTCCCCTGCTTTCGGCTACGGATACCTTCTTTCTCACGACACCGCCTTTCTTATTCTTTCCTACCTTCTCCGCAGTTTCGTAGTTTAAGCACAGATCACTTCCCAACGCGCTGTAAAGCGCTGTCATCTTGGCATCCGACTCTCCCGCATTGACGATCATGTTATTTTTCTTTTTTACGTCGATCGGAGTTATGATCCTTCCCCTTGTGTTGATGATATTCTCCCAGGTGTAGCCCTCCTTGAATTCGCTTCCGAGCTTCCCGCTTGACATCCCGAATATCTTATTATACTCCAGATTCATCTGCAGAAGTGCATCGGATATGATCCGATACTTATTCTTTGAGGAAGATGTTATCCTCGATGTATCCTCTACGTATTCATTCATCTGTTCTATAACTTCTCTGTAGCCTTTGATCAGAGCTTCCTTCTGCTTATCGAATTCAACCTCATCTAAAGATATCTCATCGGAAAGAAGCTTCTCAACGGCTTCAAATCCCGACTTGATCTTATCAAAGTCTCCAAGCCTTAACAGTTCCTTCAGTTTTCTCCTGTTTTTCTCATAGCAGATCGAGGTATCCGGCTCACGCTTGATGCTCTTATCAATATATGAAGCAGCATCCTGAAGTATGGAATCGACTATCTTATGTCTGGTATTCTGAGGTTCCCTGTCTTTGTACCTTGCATAGCGATAACGCACACAGACAGCTTCGAGATCATACATAGCTATATAAATCCTCTCGTGCTTTTCCTCTTCGGGGATATCCTTCCTGTTCCTTATATCATTTAAGGCTTTAAGCTTGTTCTTGACCATCTCCATGGCGAAGCTGTCCCCGAAGAGTTTGCCTGCTTTTTTCAAAACTTCAGCCTTGGCGTTCATCTTATCAACTATCGAATTATACTCAAGTACGGCATCATCATAAGCCTGCTTCTTTGTTTCGGCAGCATTCTGCTTTTCCATCATCTTCTGCCTGTCAGCTGCTTTTTTTTCTTTGAGCTTCTCTTCCTCATGATCTTTTCTTTCAATCTCTTTCAGGTTTATGTTATCCGAACCGATATTCACTGTTTTGCTTCGCTGTATTGTTTGCTCATCCATTTCTTATTTCCTCCATGAAAAATGTATTTCATTCAGTATACTCGGCTATAGTCACAGAATCATATTAAAAAAACTGAAGCTTTCACCTTAAAGATAAATTATAACAAAGGGATTGTTTGCGCACAATGCTTTTTTCATATATCCTGCCTGATTCGAAATGAATATCCGATTATCAAAAATCGGCTTTGCGGTACAAAAAAACCGCCTGACCTATCAGACGGTTTTATAATTCATATATTCATAAAATAAAAAGATGCCCAGGACCGGAATCGAACCAGTGACACGAGGATTTTCAGTCCTCTGCTCTACCAACTGAGCTACCTGGGCATACAATAGCGGGGACAGGATTTGAACCTATGACCTTCGGGTTATGAGCCCGACGAGCTTCCAGACTGCTCCACCCCGCGATAA
>ONVB01000331.1 GCA_900321145.1 uncultured Eubacteriales bacterium
CGGCGCAATCTGCACATATCCGGCTTTGCCGCAGGATCAGTCTCCTACCTTCTCTATAAAGAGTTCGTAGGTTCCGTCTTCATTGTCGATGAGCTTTAATACCTTGTGTCCTTCTTCTTTTATGCTCCTCGGAACATTCTGAACAGGCTCTCCGTCATTTATATGAACCTGAAGGATCTGCCCCTCATCGAGCTCATCCAAAGCCACCTTTGTCTTCACAAATGTCACAGGGCATACCACATCCGTAACATCCACCTTATCGTCTACCGTAAAACCTAAATCTTCCATAATCCTTCCTCCTCAAAAAATCCTTAGATCCTCTTATTTGTATTGACACTCCTGATTCTCCGTCAGGCTGCAACATCCTTAAGCAAAATCCTCTTTAACTCTTCTATGTACTTCTCTCCCACGTGACTTAAAACCACGTTTTTCTTGGTTATATATCCGATAGTCATCCTGCTGTTTTTGGGGCCGTCAGCACTGCTGAAAGGTATCAGCACATAATCTCCCCCGTTCAGATCACCGAATATGACTCCCGAGCAAAGAGTGTAGCCGTTTAAACCCTCCATCAGATTCAACATGGTCGAACGGTCATTTACTCTGACCATCTGCGGATAAGTATTCTCGCTCAATATCTCCTCAGCATAGTAAAACTCCTCTTCCTCCTGTTCAAAGGAAATGCTGGGATAATCCTTGAGGCGCTCCATGCTCAGGCTTTTCTCACCTGCGAGAGGATGTCCCTTTAGCATATACACATGTGCGCTGCATTCTACGAGCGGTTGAAATTCCAGCCCCTGTTCGTTAAGCTTTTTCTTCAGCAGTCTTTCATTTGCCGATGATATATACATCACGCCTACTTCACTGCGCATGCTACCCACATCATCGATAACATCCTTGGTCTGCGTCTCACGAATGGCAAAATCAAACCGGTTCATATCATACTGCTTCACCGTCTCAATAAATGCCTTTACCGCAAATGTATAGTGCTGCGTGGAAACACCGAACTTTCTCTTGTAGTTTGACACATCCTCGTACTTGCTGCGGAGCATATCATAGTGCTGATACAGGATTCGCAGATCGTGGAGAAATTCCTTTCCCTCAGGTGTCACGGTAATGCCCTTGTGAGTCCGGTGAAATACAGGAAAGCCTATCTCATTCTCAAGCTCCCTGATGGCGCTTGTAAGCGTCGGCTGCACGATAAAAAGCTTTTCGGATGCCTTGTTCATGGAACCGTTTTCTTCTATTGTCAGCGCATAATGTATCTGCTGTAGAGTCATCAGCTTATTTCCTCATCTGTAAAACTAAAAAGGCGAGCCTATTGCCTATTCACCTACTGTGCCTATAGGCTTATAAGACTATATCACTTTTATATCCGATTTGCAAGAAAAAAAAACAGGTTTTGCAACTTTTTTCAAAACCCGTCTTTTTTCTCTGTCAGCTCATTAAACCTTTCCCTTAAAAACCTTCTTCGATCATCCGCATCGGAATACTTCGCTTTGGCCTCCGTCCGGTAAGCACCCATCGCTTCGTTTATCTCACCTATATTTTCGGGGAGAACCTCTCTTAACTTATCTCTTACATACTGTGCCACATAAGGACTCTTTCCTCCGCTCGATACTGCACAGACCACATTCTTTTCCTGTATGATCGCAGGGAAAATAAAGGAGCACAGCTCCTGATCGTCCACTATATTCACCGGGATATGTTCCTTCCGTGAAAGCCCGCTTATTCTTCTGTTTAATTCTCTGTCATCGGTTGCGGCGACAATCATGACGTAAGCTTGTTCATATATGTCACTGTCCTCAAACTCCCGATGGAAAAACCTGTCGCTCAGACTCACGGCTTTCTCTTCGGCATCCGTTGCGATCAGGGTCACGGACGCTCCGAAAGCACGAAGAACCTCCACCTTCTTCAACCCTTCTTTTCCTCCGCCGATCACCAGGACCGGCTTACCGTCAAGATCAACCATCATCGGAAAATAAGCCATCATCTCACCTCTTTAATCCATAAGGATAAAGCGCTTCACCGCCATCTGTCCTTCTCATTGCAACACCGAAATTTCTTCGCATAAGTTCTTCTTTTTTGACAAGCTCGGCAGGAGTGCCAGCAAATTCAAGACGTCTGTTTTCCATAAGCACTATCCTGTCACTGTAAGCAAAGCTCTGCTCTATATCGTGGCAGACCATAACTATACCCTTTCCCTCACCGGCAAGCTGCTTTAAGACACCAAAGAAGCTTTCCCGGTGCAGGTGATCCATATAGGTCGTCGGCTCATCCATAAGGATCATCGGACTATCCTGTGCTATCACCATCGCAAGATACGCCCTCTGTCTCTCACCTCCGGAAAGCTCTTTGAGTTCCCTGTCTGCATACTCTTTCATCCCGGTGAGAAGAAGCGCTTTTTCTATCTTCTCACGATCCTCACCGGTCATCTTTCTGAAGTTTCCGTGATAAGGAAATCGCCCGTGCTCCGCCAGGGTCTTCACATCGAGGTTCAACCCCTTCACACTCTGCGGCAGAAAGGCTATCTCCTTAGCCCTCTCCATAGGGTTGTAATCCCTGCATTCCTTTCCGGATATCAGTATGCTTCCGCTGTAGTTTTTCTGACCTGCCAGCGTCTTAAGAAGGGTTGACTTACCGCTTCCGTTCCTGCCTATGACCGCTGTTATCTGTCCGGCACTAAAACCTGCCTCACTGACCACAAACGGCTCACCGTATGCATATTCTGTTTTCAGATTTCTTACCTCAATCATGCGCATCAAGTCTCTTTCTCTTCCTGATCAGCATCCATACAAGAAACGGCGCTCCTATCACATTTAAGAAAAGTCCGCAGGGCAGTTCATACGGATATACCACTATTCTTCCCAGGAGGTCGCAGAAGACAAGGAAACCCGCGCCCATTGTCGCACACAGAAAAATCCCGCCTCTGCTTTTCCCC
>ONVB01000333.1 GCA_900321145.1 uncultured Eubacteriales bacterium
ACCAACAGGATCCCGTGCATAAAAACTTCTTCTCCCGTAGCTGTGGGCGGCATGACTTTGAATTCCTCGCCCGTCACCAGCCTGTGCGGATTCTTCTTCTCGAATTCATCGAGGTTTTTTGCACATGCATATATATCCCTTGCCGTTGCAAGCGCGCTGTCCGTATCTTCGAGGCTGCTCTCACGAGACGCCCTCGCCTCAAGATATCTTTTCAGCTTCTTCCAATATATATCTCCCTTTTGTCTGGCATCAAGTTCCTCGCTCATAAAGCCTCCCGAATAATAAAAACACACTTCGAAATTCTACCATATCAGCGCTTTTTTTACAATAAAAATCGCCACTTCCGACGCCGTGGTTTTATTCCACGGGCGTCAGGTGGCGTCCGCTCTCCTCTATAAGGCAGGCATCCTGCTCCGATACATTTCCGATATCCGCTGCCGGGATCCCGATACTTATACACTCCTTTACTATCTGCTCTGCAGCTTCGCAGACCATCACAAAGCATCCCGACGAGTAAAGCATATACGGGTTTTGGTTAAAATGCTCCGCTGTCTCCACGGTTTCCTGCAGTACGGGGATATCACGCTGTCTTATGGTAAGACCCGTGCCTATGATCTGCGACAGCTGCCACAGACCGCCGTACACTCCGCCGTGTCCGCAGGACTTTACGAGCCTTATATCGGGGTGACGGTTTATGATATCAAGCACAGCCTCCGGTCTCGGCTTCTTCTTAAGCCTCGTGAGCGAAAGCTCGGAGAAAGTAAGTCCGTAAGACTGCCGCATCTCCTCCTCGTGATCCTCATACAGTTGTCTACTTCCGTAGACACCAGCATTTCCCACACATACGAGAGACAGACCGGCAAGCGCTTTTTTCTCCCTTGCACTTTCATACGGATCTCTGTCAGCCCTGCCGATAAAGGTGACCTCACAGATACTTTCGTCTAACGAGTTAGACAGATTTACGTCCAGGGACAGAATCTGTATCTTAGTCCTATTTTCTCCGACCGCAAGCTCAGCCAGACCGTTGGCGACAGCCGCTTCCTTTTTCGCCTCAGCCTCACCCGCATTCTTTTTTAACAAAAGCCTGATACGCGCCGCGTCGGGCATGCTTCCCGAGATTATGTATCTGTACAGCGCCTCATCCCAGGCGTCATGCACATTCCCCGCCACAGCGGAGGTACTTAAAAGAAAGGCCGCCTCTCCTGTCGGCAGCACGGCCACATCGCGCCCGCGTATCTCGGGAGACGCCCCCGGGATCAATTCTCTTATATGTTTTATAACCGAGCGGTTCTCCTCCCGCTCTCTGAGTCGATTGATCATATGCTATCCTCTTCCTGAAAAGATCCTTAGCTTCGCTCAGGATGACACTGCATCGTCCGATCGGATAGTGTTCGCTTTAGATAGCCCTGTGTCATTCTGAGAGGAGAAACGCAATGACGAAGTCATTTTGTAAATGCGTTTCGACGACCGGACACGACGATCAGTCGTGTCAAAACCGCCTCGTCAGCGACGAAGAATCTTAATTTTACTTTCTCACGCGGTTCAGCATGGCATATATCTCCTGCTTCCGCGGCATAGCCAGATTATCCGCCGATGCACCCCCGAAGGCTGCAAATCCCTTGTCCTCAACCTCTTTGCACAGCAGCTCCACGCACTCCCCGAGAGTCCTGCGGCCGTCGAAATACCTTTCCCGCATGATGACAAGTATCTTCGCCAGGGCCTGAACCTGCTCGTCGTCCACCAGCTGCTCTATATATCTCAGCTCTACATTTTCGTGATTGACCGAGAAGCCGTCCGTGCCAAAGGACTTCGTCTTCACTCTGTCATCCTTATTACTTCCGAACTTCTCCGGAATACGGTGAAAGTCCGGCGTTGCGACAGGAAGCAGATCATCACCTTTCAAAGGATAGTTCGCCGCCTCACGCTTGGCCGCAGCGGTTATATCATGCGGATAGTATTCCTTCATCTGTATCACGGTATCCGCCTTGTGAAAATACGAACCCGAGCTTCCCGCAACCAAAACCGTAGATATCCCGTGATGCTCATAAAGCTCGGTCACGCGGTCGATAAACGGGATGATCGGCTCCTCGTCTCTCGATACCACCTTCTGCATAAGCTCGTCGCGTATCATGAAATTCGTAGCGCTGGTGTCCTCATCTATCAGGAAGCAGGAAGCACCCGCTTCTATCGCCTCCACCGTATTTGCCGCCTGCGAAGTGCTGCCGCTCGCATCCTCGGTGAAAAAGTGCTTCGTGTCCTTCTTCGACGGCAGGTTTCTTATGAACATGGATATGTCCGTGCCGCGCACACTCCGGCCATCCTCAGCCCTTAGCTTGACCGCTGTGTCATCCGTGATCACATATTCTCTGCCGTCCCCGGCTATATGGTCGTACACTCCAAGCTCTAAAGCGGAAAGCAGTGTAGACTTGCCGTGATATCCGCCCCCGACTATCAGGGTTATCCCTCGGCGGAGTCCCATTCCCCGCAATTCTCCCTTGTGCGGAAGCGTAAGCGTTACCGCAAGCTCCTCAGGTGCTTTGAAGCATACCGCCTCCTGCATGGGAAGCTGCGACACTCCGCTCCTTCTCGGAAGCACCGAGCCGTCCGCAACAAATGCCACAAGCCCTCTCTTCTTAAGCTCCCCCCGTATGTAGTCACGGTCATCGGCAAGCTCCGCCAAGGCGCGCAGCCTGTCCGGTCTATGAGCTTTGGCATAAAGCGACTTCTCCACACATATCGGAAGATAATCAAAAAGTATTTTTATCAGCTCGTAAGAGGTCACTGTCCTTCCGTGAGCGGGAAAGCCCACCTGAAATCTGACCTGCACCGAACCGTCGCTGCTGTCGATGCTCACGGCACTTCGCTTCAAAACCTCCTGCCCCGGCCTGCTCACACTCAAAGAGCCGCTCTTTCCCGAGCCCGACGCTCTGCCCGCGAAATCCTTCAGCTGTCTGCCAAAGCTCCTCAGAAGGTTATCCTCAAGAGATACCTTCCTCGAAGCGGTAGCATAAAGCTCCGGCGAAAACCCTGCAGCACTGCCCTTAACCTTCACCGAGAGCTTGGACGGAGAGGCGAAAGGATCACCCTGCACATGGTCTATATTCAGTATATAATCACCGAAGTCATAGCTACCCCGCGTATCCTTGTACGCGGGGTAGCCCTTATGGTCTATTCTTTTTAATATGTCTCTTAAATCATTTGATGTCATTTTGGATTAGCTCCGTCCTTTGTCTTGTCATAGAAGCACTTTGCTCTGTCCGACGTGAGCTTGAAGCTCTCGCCTTTTCTCACGAAATTGACCTGGAATGCCTCGAGCTTTCTTGCATATCCGGCAGAACCTGCCTTCTCGCCGCTCTTAGCCCATCCGAGCCAGCCGAACTTCTCGGAGTAAGCGCGATAGTACATATCGTAGAGTGTTGCCACCTGGCCTGATGCTGTAAGCTGAATCATCTCCACTCTTCTTGACAAGCCCTTGGTTCCCGCATAGGTCTTAGTGTCCGCGGTAGTTGCCCACTGAGTCCAGCCCATCTTCTCTACATATGCACGATACTTGATCTCACCGGATACTCCGGAAAGCTGCATCTGTATCGTCTCCATTCTGAGATTATCGGTCGTACCTGCCATAGCTGATTCGGACGTTCCCGACACCTTCGCTGTCGACCACGCCATCCAGTTCTTCTTCTGTACATAAGCTCTGTACTTGAAGCTGATCTTCTTGATAAGGAACTTCTTGGTTATAGTGCCCGAATAATCGCCCTTACCGGTGATGGTCACCGTTGCGGTACCCGGCTCTTTATTCTTAGCGTACTTTACCTCATAATCAGTACCCTTCTTGAGTGTCTTGCCGTCAAGCTTAACCGTTACCGCAGGCGTGATAGCCTTGCCTGTGTAAGCATAGGTCTTAAGCCCTGAAACCGTCGCCTTAGATATATCCTTTGTCTGATCATCTCTTATTCCAACCAGCAGGTAGGTTCCCGTGCCATTTACTTTTGCACCGATTCCGGCACTACTAAACTCCGGCTCGTATGAACCGGCTTTTTTATAGCTTTTAAGCTCATACCACTTATACTCATCATATCGCTCAAAGCTATCGGAATCGGGAGTATAGTACAGCCAGATCTCCTTATCGTCTACGAGTTTTGCTCCGGAACCCTTGTCCAGCATGAGCATCGAGGTAAAGCATGCAATCGGAGTCTCATTATCCGTTAAGGTCTTCTCTACCTCAGACTTTCCGGAGGTTGACAGCTCATCATATATATATGCTTTATACGCAGCATCATTATAGAAATAATCTTCAAACAGGATCAGGAATTCGCCATTTGGTACTGCTCCTTCTCCGGTGGCACTGTTTTCCGCGACCCAGCCAAATCTCTTTTGCGGCATGTTGATCGAAGCATTCAGGCTTCCGAAACCGCCTTCGTCATACCAGGTTCCAATCTGATAAGTCAGGAAAGACGATTCCTTCCATGCACCGTCATAATCGACAAACGCAGCTACCGTATCCGCATCATATCCTGCCGCCGCAATCCTCGGGTCGCCCAAATGAATTCCCTTTGCTTCGAGTTCCGCAAGAGCTTTGTCGTCAGCAGGTATGAACTCTAGCTTTGCATCCGGTACCTCTACGCCATTCACGGAATAAGTATAAGTTGCGATCGCTATGAAGCCGTCTTCACAGCTTACCGTATCGTAGATAGTTTCATAACTGATATCCCTTGATCTTACTACTTCTTCAGTCGGATCATCCTCTGTCGGTTCCTCAGATGTAGGTTCTTCCGATGAAGGCTCTTCTTCCTTTGGTATGACTACCTCTTCAAGCGGTGTAGTAAGTCCGGTGTTCGGATCGCTGTAGTTGCCCTCTGCGTCAACCCATACCGGGTAAAGCTTCAGAGCATTATCATCCGGGAAGATATTCCAGTTTATGAAGCCGTACGAATCCGAATCATCGGATTTTTCATAGTAAGATCTGTCATCACCGAAGCCATAGAAGGGATGTCTGTTATATGTACCATCACCGTCAAGATCAATCATATAATACCAGCCGGATACAGTAGAGCCGTCTCTGACTACATTAAAATCACCGTCGGGATCGATCGCATGAGTGGTGCCGGCATATGCATACCTCTGATCGCCTTCAACACTGTCAACCTCTGCGATCCACTTGGCCTGTCCGTCCACGGTACCGCCGTTTCCGTCTATAGTCACGGTCTCACCGTCACTGAACACAGCTTCCAGAGTGCACCCGCCAT
>ONVB01000327.1 GCA_900321145.1 uncultured Eubacteriales bacterium
CATGCGAAAAACGAGCGATCGATGAACATTTCCCTAAAGCAGCTCTCCGGATCTTTGAGTAAAACGATAAATGTTTTACGTGAAACGATACTTACCCGCACTGCTTATATAGAGTCTGCGCTCGACGATCCGGAGAATTACAGCCTTGACAGCTTTTCCACAGAACTGTTAAATGATGTGGATAATATGTTGATAACTGTGGACAAGCTGATTGCCTCGGCAAACGACGGACACTATATAAAAGAGGGCATAAACACTGTAATTGTGGGCCGTCCGAACGCCGGAAAGTCATCCGTCATGAACATGCTTTTGAACGAGGAAAGAGCAATCGTAACCGACATAGAAGGTACCACCAGAGACACCATAAAGGAATGTATTAATTTAGGTGGAATCACGCTAAATATCGCGGATACAGCGGGTATCAGGACATCCTCGGACACGGTTGAGAAAATCGGCATAGAACGAGCAAAGAACACATTATTCGAAGCAGATTTAGTGCTGTTTACAGTGGATGGAAGTGAAGAATTAACCCAAGATGACAAAGAAATAATCGACCTCATAAAGGGCAAGAAAACCATCACCCTGATCAATAAAAACGACCGTGAAATCATTGTGGATAAAATGTTGATAACTTCTAAGATAGATACGGAGATTCTCGAGATATCCGCATTGAACGGAAACGGACGAGAAGAGCTTTCTTCACTCATAAAGAGTATGTTCTTCTCCGGAGATTTAAACACAGACAGCGATACGGTGATTACATCCCTACGACACAAGAGTCTGCTCATGGATGCCCGTGATGCCTTAACCCGCGTCAAAGACTCCATCAACGCCGGCATGGAAGAAGATTTCTTCACCATCGACCTTATGGCCGCCTACCAAAGTCTCGGACTCATCCTCGGCGAAGAGCTCGAGGACGACCTCGCAGACAAAATCTTCTCCGAATTCTGCATGGGAAAGTAATAAAAATCTGTACTTTAAAATAATAAAACACGATTTACCTTAAACAGCTGCAGGTTAGTGCGGCATACATACAAGGAACGCTAGGGAGACGACCGATTTTCACAAGGAACTCGGCGGCGCGAACGAACAAGCGCTTCTATCGTGAAGTGAGCGCCGTCCGTATGTGACGCAGTGAAATGAGGGTAGGCGACCGTGTGGATTGTATGTATGCCGCACAACCGCAGCGTCCCACCACAACATCATAAAATGCAACTAAAAAACCCGACCGATATTACTATAAGTCGGGTTCTTAAATATCTTACTTATCGTAGTTTCCTCTGCGGAGTGCGATAACAACCTTTCTGTAAGGCTCCTCACCCTCACTCCTTGTCTCAACATATCTGTCGTTCTGGAGTGCCGAGTGTATTATCCTTCTCTCATAAGGATTCATCGGCTCTAAGGTCACAGGCCTTCTGGTCTTCTTAACCTTGGAAGCGATATTTCTTGCAAGATGCTCCAATGTATCTCTTCTTCTTGCTCTGTAGTTTTCTGTATCAAGCTTAACGCGCACGTAAGACTCGCTCTTCTTGTTTACATAGAGGCTTATGAGATACTGAAGTGCATCTAAGGTCTGTCCTCTCTTTCCGATGATCACGGACATCTCCGGACCGGAAACCTCTATATTCATGGTACCGTCTTCCTTATTGAACTCAACCTCACACTTTGCTTCAAGCTTCATAGCCTTGAAAAGATCATGAAGATATGTGTTGATATCATCGAGGAAGGTATCCTTCTTTCTTGCTCTGATCACTGCAGGCTTCGAACCTATACCCAAAAAGCCTGTCGATCCCTTCTCTATTACTTCGTAATCAAGCTCTGCGCTTGTTGCGACGAGCTCAGCGGCAGCGACTGTAAGAGCCTCCTCTACCGTTTTACCCTTAAACTCTTTATACTCCATCATTTCCTCCGTTGTTGTCATCATATCTGTTCAACATATTTGCCCTTGCAGCAAGGCTTCCTTCTCTGTACTTAACACCTTCTTCATTTTTCTTCATGGTGCTTGAAGTATAATTCTTAAGACTCTGAGTCGACATACTCTTAGTTGTTTTTTTCTGCTGATATGCCTGTTGCTGCTGTTCGGCACCGGAAGACGCTTCCTGCATCTTCTCCAAAAATGATTTTCTGTCCGGGTGCTTAGCTCTCTTTATCTCAGCCTTCTCCATGGATTTCTTCAATATCGCATCCATATCCGCATGCTTGAAATAAAGGTTGATGAGCAGTGTCGTAAGAACACTTACGAGCGAACCCATCGCCCAGTAAAGACCGATACCTGAAGGTACACTTACGGTGACGAAGAAGGACATGACCGGCATGACATACATCATAGTCTTCATAGACTTCATGGTCGCATCCGCTGTTGCATCTCCCGTAGCCGTCGGTGTTGAAGTAGGACTTACCTTCAAGCTCAGGAACTGGAATACAAATGAAAGAATAGGAATGATAAGCGCTGTGGTAAGCGCAAGTCCCGGGATACTTGTAAGGTTGATTCCGAAGAAGTTATACCTTTCATTTATCTCAGGTGCTGTCGTCGATATCGCGTTGATAACATTTGCATCGGCACTTGTGAGGAGTGCGGAGAACTTGTCCCACGCATCACCGGTAAACTTTGCAAGAACATCGATAACCGTATTCTTATCCGAATAGTCAAGAGTTATCCTTGCGAACATTCCGGAATTATTACTGTCCTGAACAAAGCTTGTGAGAGCTGTCTTGGCAGTCTCGCTGTTCATTATAGGAGAAGCAATCTTATCATACAGATCATATATCTTGGTCACGTATGCAGGAATGTTGGATATGATCCTGTATACCGCAAGGAATATGGGGAGCTGTATCAAAGCCGTGATACAGCCTGTTGACATGCTTACTCCATACTTACTCTGGATTTCTCTTGTCTCACGCTGCTGAGCAATGAGTGATTCCTGATCTTTCTTTCCCTTATACTTCTTTTGTATCTTACTGAGCTCAGGCTGAATATAAGCCATTATCTTCGATGATTTACTCTGCTGGAGCATCATAGGGAACATAAGCAATCTTGCGAACAGTGTAAAGATGATTATCGCCACACCAATGTTCACAACACCTACGCTGCACATCACATTGTAGATAAAATCGAAGACATAACCGAACAAGATGGATATAGGCTTAACAATAAAGCCACCCTGTTTTGTAAGTATCATTCAATATTTCTCCTGTTACATTATGGAACCGGATCATACCCTCCCTTTGAGAAGGGATTACATCGAAGAATGCGCCACACACTGAGTGCAGTTCCCTTGAAAAAACCATACTTCTCATATGCCTCTATAGCATACTGTGAGCAGGTGGGAATATACTTACAGGTTGCGTGACGCTTTAGTCCCGACAAATGCTTCTGATAAAACCTTATCATAGCTATGCATATTTTCTTCATCACAAACCTCTTAACAAACTGTGCTTTCTCAGTAAATGAAGATAAGCACTTTCAATATCCCGGTATACCGTATCCCTCGCTGTAGGTCTTCCTACTATAATAATGTCATAACCGGGCTTCAACTCATCCTTGTGAAGTCTGTAGCTTTCCCTGATAAGCCTTGTCAAACGATGTCTGATCACACTGTTTCCAACTTTTTTACTGACAGAGATTCCGATTCTACTGTACTCTAAGCTGTTGGCGCTTATGTACATCACTAAATACTTATTGGCATACGATTCTCTGTGGGCATAAACCCTGCCAAACTCTCTGCTGTTTTTTAATGTAGGGATATTTCTCATGGCTACCCCCTTACCTACTTAAGCTGATAAAGCTTTTCTGCCTTTAGCTCTTCTTGCAGATAAAACCTTTCTTCCGTTCCTGGTGCTCATTCTGCTTCTGAAGCCATGAACCTTTGAACGCTGCCTCTTCTTAGGCTGAAATGTCATCTTCATAACAAAAGTCCTCCTTTCGTGATTATATTTTGCTGTCAACTATAGGCAGACAGCAAGGAACATTATATTGAAATAGGAAAGTATAGTCAAGAAAATATTTCAAAAAATGCCCATAAATGGCTTAAAACGGTGATTTTGTGGATAACTCACCTTGATTTTGCTTAAAATAGGTATCATTTACATAAATTTTTCCACAAAATGTTATTAACTTGTGGAAAACTATTCAAAATAGTGTGGATATGTAGATAACAATGTTGAAAATTCAAGCATTCTCAGCCTGTTGACAATATCCACATTCAGAATTATCAGGTTAACATAACATATTTTTTCAATAATAATATCTTAATAACACTATGCGGCGGTCAGTCGCCGGATTATAGTTATTTATAAAATTTGATTTATTTCACAAAATCAAAATAACTTGCTTATCCCGGCATATTATGATACTATATTACAGTGTGTGCGCACTTGTTCAGAGAGTGCTAAATCAATGTAAAAAGCAGGTTTTTAAGAGTTATGAAAGAGCTTATCGAAAGTAAATGGGACGACATACTCCTCCTTTTGGAGACAGAGTATGATATAACCCCGATGATGATCAATACATTTATAAGACCTCTTAAGATATATGAAGTAAAGGATAATACCGTTTACTTTTATGTCGAAGAAAACAGAGGAGAACAGGCAGTCAAATACTTTAAAAAGAAGGATTATGACTTCTTTTTGATGTCATCTATCAGAGAGATATTAAACGACATCAATATAGAAATCCGCGTGGATGAGAAGAAAAACTATATCAAAGAAACTGAGGATGTAAAGGATGAACCAAAGGTTGTATCCGATTCTTATCTTGCTGCGGTAAAGAGAAGTAACCTAAATCCTCTTTATACATTTGACAACTTCGTGGTGGGTGATTCAAACAGGCATGCTCACGCTACCTGTCTTGCAGTTGCGGATCTTCCGGGACAGGCGGGCTATAATCCGCTTTACCTGTACGGCAACTCGGGACTCGGCAAGACTCATCTTATGCATTCCATAGCTCATTATATATTGCAGAACAATGAAAACCTGAATGTACTCTATGTGCCGTGCAGTACATTTACCAACGATATCATAGAATCCATAAAGAATCACACAACCAATAAGTTTCGCGAGAAGTACAAGAGCGTGGACGTTCTTTTGATAGACGATATCCAGAACCTTATGGGTAAGGAAAGTACCCAGTCAGAGTTCTTCGATACATTTAACGATCTTTATAATGCTAACAAGCAGATAATCATATCTTCGGACCGTCCGCCTAAGGAACTTACCACTCTTGATATGAGGATAACCTCGAGATTCTCCGGCGGTATACCGATTGATATCCACGAACCGGACTATGAGACAAGGATAGCCATACTTCACAATAAGGCTCACATAGAGCACCTGGATAATATCCCTGCTGAGGTTTTTGTATATATAGCCGAGAATTTTACCACAAATGTAAGAGAGCTCGAGGGAGCTCTGAATGTACTTCGTCCCTTCTCGCTTACAGGTGAGACCCTTACGACGGAAAAGGCTATAGCTACTCTGAGTATGCTCTTAAGCAACCAGGGAAGAAAGTCACTCACTCCCGATTACATAATAGAGATCGTGTCGGAATGCATGGGTGTATCCAATGAGGATATTAAATCAGGCAAGAGAAGCCAGGATATAGCAACCGCAAGACAGACAGTCATGTATATTTGCGACAAGTATTCTTCACAGCCGCTTACCTTAAAAGCTATCGGCAATGCTTTGGGCGGAAAGGATCACTCAACGGTTATCAACGGTATAAAGAAGATAGAATCAAAACTGAAAGAGGATCAGGCTTTCAAAACAAGCTTTGAGAAGATCCTTAAGATGCTGAACATATCAACATAGATAAACATACAAAAAACGACTTATACACATAAGTTTAACCAGTTAGACAGCCCGTAAAATAAGGGCTCGGCAGGGTTTTGCACATATTCACACACCCTACTACTACTGCTACTGATTATTAATCATTTTCTTTGTTACGCGCGGCGCAACAGATTACTTTGATACCTAAAGAATCGAAAGGAGTTTCATCCATGAAGATCAAGTGCAGAAAACAGGAATTGATGAATTCACTCAATATAGTATCAAAAGCTGTTTCATCAAAGACAAGCATGCCTATACTTGAGTGTATACTTATAGAGGTTTATGAATCAAGTATAAGACTTACGGCCAACAACTTAGAGCTTGGCATAGAAACAGGTCTTGAAGGTGAAGTAATAGAGATGGGAAGGATAGCTTTGGAATCAAAGATATTCATGGACATCGTGAGAAAGCTTCCTGATAGTGAGGTATTTATTGAGACCACTCCCGATTATAAAGCCATCATCAGATGTGAGAAGACAAAGTTCGTTATAGCAGCAAAGTCGGGCGAGGACTTCACCGATCTTCCCCAGATAGAAAGGGAGAAGAATATAACCATATCCCAGTTTACTTTAAGAGAGCTTATAAGACAGACCATTTTCTGTATATCCGATAATGAGAACAATCGCATGATGACGGGCGAACTCTTCGAGGTGAAGGGTAATAGGCTTCAGGTGTCCGCATTGGACGGATTCAGGATAGCCATGAGAAATATAGAGCTTAAGAAAGAAGGACCGGATGTAAGAGTTATAGTTCCGGGAAAAACTCTGACAGAGCTCTCGAAGATAATTAGCGGCGGAGTGGATGACGAGGTTGTGATCTACTTTACCAGGCAGCATATACTCTTTGAGTATGATGACACTCTGGTAGTTTCAAGACTCATAGACGGTGATTTCTTTGATGTGAATAAGATGATGTCCGTGAATCATAATACAAAGATAACCTGTAACAATAAGGAGTATCTTGACTGTCTCGACAGAGCCACACTTGTGATCAAGGAATCGGATAAAAAGCCTATAGTCATGATAATCAAGGATGGAGGAGTGATGTATATAAAGGCTGACTCCATGCTTGGTTCTTTGAACGAGGAAGTGGAGATAGAAAAAGAGGGTGATGATCTGATCATAGGTTTTAACCCGAGATTCATCATGGACTGTATAAGAGTAATAGATGATGAAAATATTAAGCTTTATATGAAGGACGGAAGGTCTCCGGCTTTCATAAAGGATGATAACGAGACTTATATCTATATCGTATCACCGATCAACATAAACACGGATGCTTATTGATGATCTAAAGATATAAAAAAAGTTTTTTGTGTACAGGATAACACATGAACAGTGTCATTTTGAAAATATGTGTCATTCTGAGGACGAAGTCCGAAGAATCTTGGAAATATAAAGAGGATAGTAATGCAGATATTTAAACTTAGAGAAACAGATGAATTCATAAAACTCGGACAGCTCTTAAAAGCATGCGGACTCTGCGACACCGGCATAGATGCCAAGGAGGCGATAGTGCAGGGGCTGGTCATAGTTGACGGCGAGGTTGAGACCAGGCGCGGAAGAAAGCTCTATGACGGAGCCGAGGTAGAGTATGATGGGGAGAAAATCTCCGTCCAGAAATAGACAGATTTATGTATATAAAAAATATAGCTATGAATAACTTCAGAAATTATTCTGAAGGTATGGTGGACTTTGCTCCGGGGATAAATATCCTGTATGGCGAAAATGCCCAGGGCAAGACCAATATACTTGAAGCCCTGTATATGATAGCGACCACGAAGTCACATCGTGAGAATCATGACAGGGAGATAATAATGTTCGACCGGCCGGAAGGTCATCTTAGGGCGCAGATTGAAAAGAGGGGCGTAGCCCACAGGATAGATATGCACTTAAGGAAGGTCGGAAATAAGGGTATAGCCATAGATATGGTTCCGGTCAAAAGAAGTGCCGAGCTCATAGGCCTGATGAGTGTAGTCTTCTTCTCACCCGAGGATCTCTCGATAGTAAAGAACGGTCCGGCGGAGAGAAGGCGCTTTATAGATATGGAGTTGTGTCAGTTAAGCAGGATTTATTTTAACAATCTCTCCAACTACAATAAAGTGCTTAACCAGAGGAATAACCTTTTAAAACAGATATATTTTGACAAGAACAAGATGGAAACCCTGCCTGTGTGGGATATGCAGCTTGCCGAATACGGGAAGAAGATCATAGAGGAAAGAGAGCAGTTTATAGCTTTGATAAATGAGATAATTCCCGTAATACACAGTGATCTGACAGGTGATAAGGAAAAGCTTAAGGTAGAGTATATAAAGAATACCGAGGCGGAAAGCTTTGAAGAAAATCTCTCCGCCAAGCTAGAAACCGAATTGAAGCTTTCTACCACCCAGACCGGACCTCACAGGGACGATCTCAAGTTTATAGTAAATGATATAGATGTGAGAAAGTACGGTTCGCAGGGACAACAGAGAACAGCAGCCTTATCCTTAAAGCTTGCCGAGATCGAGCTTGTAAAGAGGATGAGCGGTGATGATCCGGTGCTTCTTTTGGATGATGTGATGTCTGAGCTTGACTCAGGCAGAAGAGATGCACTTATGGAGAAGATAAGAGATATACAGACCATCATCACCTGTACGGGTTATGATGATTTTATAAAAAAGAGGATAAAGTTAGACAGGATATACAGAGTGGTTGACGGCACGATTGCGCTTGAGACCGGGCAGTATTAAGGTAACAGGAGGATATAAAAATGGGAGTAACCAAGGAAGACGAAGATCAGTATGGCGCCGACCAAATACAGATACTCGAAGGCCTCGAGGCGGTCAGGAAGAGACCGGGTATGTACATAGGAAGTACATCCTCAAGGGGACTTCATCATCTCGTGTATGAGATAGTCGACAATGCCGTAGATGAGGCACTTGCAGGCTTCTGTGATCATATAGAAGTGACTATCAACAGCGACAATTCGGTTACTGTAATAGACAACGGACGAGGTATTCCCACAGGAATACACGAAAAAGCAGGCATACCTGCGGTAGAGGTGGTATTTACCATACTTCATGCGGGAGGAAAGTTCGGCGGAGGAGGATACAAGGTATCGGGAGGTCTGCACGGTGTGGGTGCATCTGTCGTGAATGCTCTTTCCAACTGGCTTGAGGTTGAGATATCGAGAGACGGCAAGGTTTATCGTCAGCGTTACGAGAGAGGACATGTTATATATCCGCTCAAGGAAGTAGGCAAGACAAGTGTGACAGGAACAAAGGTTACATTTATGCCGGATGATACCATCTTCGACGATGTGATCTTCGACTATGATATCTTAAGAAGAAGACTGCGTGAGATGGCCTTCCTCACAAAAGGATTAAAGATAAGTATAGAGGATAAGAGGACAGAGGAATTCAAGAGAGATGAGTTCCACTATGAGGGCGGAATAAACGAGTTTGTAAAATATATGAACCGTCATAAGAATGCTCTGTATGACAAGATCATTTACTGCGAGGGTATGAAGGATGACATATATGTCGAGGTTGCCATGCAGCACAATGATTCCTATAACGAGAATACGCTTTCATTTGTAAATAATATAAACACTCCTGAGGGTGGTATGCACTTAACCGGCTTCAAGAGTGCGATAACGAAGATATTTAACGATTATGCAAGGACAAATAAGATACTTCGCGATAAGGAGGAAAACCTCTCGGGTGATGACTTAAGGGAAGGACTCACAGCGGTAGTATCGATAAAGATACCCGAGCCGCAGTTTGAGGGACAGACTAAGCAGAAGCTCGGAAATGCGGAGGCGAGAACCGCAGTCGAGAGCTTGGTTTCGGAGAAGCTTACCTACTTCCTTGAGCAGAATCCTCAGGTCGCAAAGGCTATCGTGGGTAAGGCTGTCGTGGCACAGCGCGCAAGGATGGCAGCGAGAAAGGCAAGGGATGTAGCGAGAAAATCCGTTTTGGAAAGCAGCATGGCTCTCCCCGGAAAGCTTGCGGACTGTTCAAGTACGAATCCGAAGGAATGCGAGATATATATAGTCGAGGGAGATTCCGCGGGTGGTTCGGCAAAGACCGCAAGATCAAGAGCTACACAGGCTATACTTCCTCTGAGAGGTAAGATACTCAATGTTGAGAAGGCTCGTATAGACAAGATACTTGCAAATGAAGAGATAAAGGCGATGATAACCGCCTTCGGAACGGGTACCAGAGAGAACTTCAATATAGACAAGCTTCGCTATGATAAGATCATAATCATGACGGATGCCGATGTGGACGGTGCTCATATTGCCACCCTGATGCTTACCTTCTTCTTCCGCTTTATGCCGGAGCTGATACGCCAGGGACATGTATACCTTGCACAGCCGCCGCTTTATAAGCTCGAGAAGAACAAGAAGGTTTGGTATGCCTACAGCGATGATGAGCTTGCGAAGATCATCGATGAGGTAGGACGTGATCAGAATAACAAGATACAGCGTTATAAGGGACTCGGTGAGATGGATGCAGAACAGCTTTGGGATACCACCATGGATCCGGAGAAGAGAGTGCTGCTTCGTGTAGCAATCGATGAGGACAGCGAGTCCGAGCTCGACATTACATTTGATACTCTTATGGGAGAGCGTGTAGAGCCGAGACGTGAGTTTATAGAGACCAACGCGAAGTTTGTAAAGAACTTAGATATTTAAGTGAGAAAGATCCTTTGCTTCGTTCAGGATGACAAAGGTGTGTCATTTTGAACTAAGGGAAGAATCTTAAAAAGAGAGGTAAACAATGGACGAGAATATCTTCGACAAAATCCATGAGGTCGACTTGAAGAAGACCATGGAGGAAAACTATATAGATTATGCCATGAGTGTTATCGCGGCGCGTGCTCTTCCGGATGTAAGGGACGGTTTAAAGCCGGTGCAGAGGCGTATACTTCACTCTATGGTGGAGCTTTCAAACACTCCCGACAAGCCTCACAGAAAATGCGCCCGTATAGTCGGTGATACCATGGGTAAGTACCATCCGCACGGTGACAGCTCCATTTACGAGGCATTGGTCAAGCTTGCTCAGGAGTGGAACACAAGGTATACCCTTGTGGACGGTCACGGAAATTTCGGTTCCGTGGACGGCGACGGCGCGGCTGCCATGAGGTACACCGAGGCAAGACTTTCCAAGATAAGTATGGAAATGGTTGCCGATATGAACAAGGATACAGTGGATTTTATCCCCAACTTCGACGAGACGGAGAAGGAGCCTGTGGTTCTTCCGTCGAGATATCCGAATCTCCTTGTGAACGGTACCTCGGGAATAGCGGTAGGTATGGCAACAAATATCCCTCCCCATAACTTAAAGGAAGTGGTAAATGCTGTTGTCAAGATAATCGATAACAGAGTTTTGGAGGACAGAGATACAACCATAGATGAGATACTCGAGATAATCCAGGGACCTGACTTCCCTACCGGCGCACAGATACTCGGACGTTCGGGTATAGAGGAGGCTTACAGGACAGGACGCGGCAAGATAAAGGTAAGAGCCATATCCGAGATAGAGCCCATGAACGGCGGCAAGCAGCGTATAGTCGTAACAGAGCTTCCGTATATGGTAAATAAGGCAAAGCTTATACAGAAGATAGCCGAGCTTGTAAAGGAAAAGAAGATGGACGGCATAACAGCTCTTCGTGATGAGTCATCCCGTGAGGGTATGAGGATCGTTATAGAGCTTCGTAAGGATGTAAATGCCAACATCATCATGAATCAGCTCTATAAGCATACTCAGATGCAGGATACGTTTGGCGTGATCATGCTTGCCTTGGTCAATCAGGAGCCGAGAGTATTAAACATCCTCGAGATGCTCGGTTATTACTTAAAGCATCAGGAAGAGGTAGTTACAAGAAGGACCAAATTCGAGCTCAACAAAGCGGAGGAGAGAGCCCACATCTTAGAGGGTTTGCTCATCGCGCTTGACAATATAGATAGAGTTATAGAGATAATCAGAGGATCCAAGTCGGTTGCGGATGCAAAGCTCGGACTTATGAAGGAGTTCGGACTTACGGATGTTCAGGCACAGGCTATCGTGGACATGCGTCTTCGTGCGCTGACCGGTTTGGAGAGAGAGAAGCTTGAGGCAGAGTATAAGGAGCTTTTAGAGAGAATCGCTGAGTTGAGAGCTATCCTTGCCGATGAGAAGAAGCTTCTCAACGTGATCAAGGAAGAGATACTTATAATCGCCACAAAGTACGGCGATGACAGGAGAACCAGGATAGGTATAGACCTTGAGGATGATATAACGGTTGAAGACCTTATCCCCAAGGAGAATATAGTCATAGCCATGACAAAGCTCGGTTATGTGAAGCGTATGACGCCGAACAACTTCAAGAGCCAGCATCGCGGCGGCAAGGGCATAAAGGGTATGCAGACCATAGAGGATGACTTTATAGAGGATATCTTCATGACGACGACGCATCACTATATCATGTTCTTCACCAATCAGGGACGGTGCTACAGGCTGAAGGCTTACGAGATACCGGAGTCAAGCCGTACGGCAAGAGGAACTGCCATAGTCAATCTGCTCCAGCTCCAGCCGGATGAGGTGATCACTGCGGTCATCCCGATCAGGGAGTATCACGAGGGAAGATATCTCTTCATGGCTACCAAGAAGGGTATGGTCAAGAAGACCAAGATAACCGAGTATGCAAATGTAAGGAAGACAGGACTTGCGGCCATCAACCTCAAGGAGGGCGACGAGCTCATAGAGGTTAAGGCTACAAATAATACAAAGGATATCCTTCTTGTGACAAAGCTCGGTATGTGCATACGTTTCTCGGAGAAGGATGTCAGAAGCACCGGCAGAACCTCGATCGGTGTTATCGGTATGAATGTCGGTCCCGATGATGAGATAGTCGGCATGCAGCTTGACACCCAGGGTGATGCGCTTGTGATCGTATCGGAACTTGGACTCGGAAAGAGAACCTCGATAGATGAGTTTACTCCGCAGCACAGAGGCGGTAAGGGTGTGAAGTGCTACAAGATCACCGATAAGTCCGGCAAGGTTGTGGGTGTGAAGAATGTATCCGACGAGAACGAGATAATGCTTATCACCAATGAGGGTATAGTCATCCGCATCATGTGCAGGGATATATCCAAGCTCGGAAGGATAACCACCGGAGTTAAGCTTATAAATATGGATATAGAGAGCGATATAACGGTTGCAAGCATAGCAAGAGTAAGAAACAAGTCCGCAGAGGAATCGGAGTCTTTCCTGACACAGATGGAGCAGGAGATGAATGATGATGATAACGATGAGGGCAATATAGAGGAGGATGCTCCCGAGGGCGATGCTGCAGAGGATAACGACGGAGGTGACAAGTCGTGAATACAGACACTATAAAAGAAGGCCTTGACGGCCTTACTAAGATAGACAACATATCAAATGTGCTCTGGGTAGCCATGTACTGGGTCGGTGTAATATTTGTCCTGCTGGTTGTTGCCTGGTTCTGTGTAAGCCTCGGAATGTTTATCATGGAGAGGCAGAATGGAGTGTCATATAAGGACGAAGACGACTTTCTTGACAAATAAGAGGCTGTTTGCGGTACCTGATATGTGTATATGAGTCTTTTAATAATGCTTGTTATCACACTTAGCTTGTGGTACAATAGGGGCAACTTAAAAAAGGAGGTACGGTGGTTTGGCAACAGGAAAGAACTATGTAATCTATGAGGGAGATTCTTGGCTGATAGAACTCAGACCTCGAAACAATGCACATGAAAATGAGCCTAACATGAAGGTGTGGATCCTGAGAGAGGGACAGGAGGTTGCACAGTATACCGATCACTATCGCGGATACGGTCATTATGCCGATCAGGAGGAGCTTCTCCCGGCACAGATCAGTGAAAAAGCGAAGAAAGCATGGGAAATCTTAAAGGAAGGCCCGTTTGATGAGGCTATGCTTGAGAAGATGAAAGCAGAGTAATATTTACTTAAGAAAGGACGGCTGAGACCGTCCTTTCTTATATTCAAAGAGGAGCATTATGGCTAAGAAAAAGACAAATAATGAGAGACAGCTGAAGAAATTGACGAAAAACCACCTGCTCGGGCCTTTGATCGCTACGATCATAATCTTAAGTATAGCAGGTGCCTTCATATATGGCTTTTTGAATGTCATGATCGACTATACCATAATCGGCAAGCTTAACGCCGAGTATGAAAATGCGGATTATATGGCGAGACTTTACGACAGCGGTGATGAAGGACGAAAGCTTGTTGATATAAGCAGGCGAAACTACCTTATAGTGGATGATGCGAACAATGTCATAACTTCAAAGGGCAAGAATACCTGCACATTTGAGGGAGGCGAAGTCTGGTACAATATACGGGGCGGTAAAACGATAATATATAAAGATTCCGAGGTAGATTTTGTACATGTGGACAATGATGGTCAGGTAAGGCTTGATACCTTTAGATTTCTTGGTGCTCTATCTAACTCCGACAGTGAGTATAACAAGAGAATAGTCAATCTGATAAATGAATTAAGTGAAGAATATGATGATTCTGATGATCCCGGTGAGGCTGCAGACGAGAGACCGGGTGATGGATCGATCACACAAATTAAGATGGATTCCGTTATCTTCCTGCCTGTATGGATCGAATATGCCATGAAGGGAGGAAACAGGATCATAGTTCAGGCCCAGCTTATGATAGGAGTTGAGGATATAGCTGTTGTTGCAGCATTTGTGGCAGGCGTTGTAATTATCGCATTGATCGTGTTCATTGTGTTTGTTGTGAACATTTGCAGGAATGCCGCCAGAAGCAAGAGAACCATGAAAGTATTCTTTACGGATCCTGTAACCCGCGGGCATAACCGTATGTGGTTTTTGATAAAGGGCGAGCAGTACTTAAGGAAGGGCAAGACCTCGAAGAATGAGTTTGCCGCAGTCAATCTTGATTTCGTGGATTACAGGAATTATTGTCTGTGCCACTCCATAGCAGAGGGCGAGAAGATGCTGGTGGAGATTCAGAGGAGGCTTGAAAACAGGATTTCAAAGGAAGAAATGTGTGCTCATATGAACGCCTCCAACTTTGCACTGCTTCTTAAGCTTTACTCGGATGAGGAAGCTTTAAAGGAGCGTGTGCAGGGCATTATAAGAGAGCTTGAGGGTATACATACGGAGCATGCGTTTCATTTTCAGGCGGGTTTAGCGAAGATAGGGATAAAGAGAAACGAAAGCGGAAAGATAGTCCGCCGCAAGGATGTGAATCTTGAACTGTACTACAGCAATGCGGATGCGGCAAGGATGACACTCGCCAAGAGA
>ONVB01000325.1 GCA_900321145.1 uncultured Eubacteriales bacterium
CTTGCCACGTCTGCCCTGCCGCCTGAATAATTCGCTCATAGTTTATAAAAAAATCACTGAATTCATTCTGATACCGAAAGCCCGATAACAGCGCGAGGACAAGAAAGAACAGCGTACACATAAACGTTCTTCTTTGTGTGCTCTTCAGGAATCCCGCGCACCACGATATAGCAATTAGTCCTATTAATACTATAGTGTATACCATTCTCGATAGACTCCTTATTGCGGAGTATGATTACGAAATCTGATCAGAGTCACGAAATATGCGGCCGGCATCAGTGCGACCGCCCATGCCTTGTGTCTGGCATTTTTAAACCAGTTTATATCTTTCCCCAGTATGCAGCCGCAATCATACATGATGCCATGCTTGATACGAAGTGGTACTGTCGGTGCCAGGTCAAAGCTCCATCTTTTTACACATGTATACCCCTTAGGGTTTTTTACAATTATCTTCCTCTTGTTTTTGGTAAGCCCATCCGCAATATACTCACAGCAGCATAACCGATCCCGGGAAATTGCGAAACTATAGTCCTGAGTGACCTGATACTGCATCCATGCAGGAGAAACGAATTTTTCTCCCTCGAACTCAGGAAATCTGAATTTTTTAAGAATCTTCGTTTTGTAAAAGCATATTAATTCTCCGGTAAGACGATACTTCATAAATATATCTGCGGCGGTAGCTTGTTTGACGTTCTCCGGAATGCTTTTCCCTCCCATAACACTTCCGTCCGGATTATTCCTGAGGGCCAGTATCCCGCAGCACTTTTCATCATCTTTGATTTCATCCAGGTTTTTTAAAGCGAATTCAACCGTTTGCGGATAAAACGTATCATCAGAGTCAAGGCATACCGCGTATTGTGTATCAAGCAGATCCATGGCCATATTGAGCGCAGATGCCTTTCCGCCGTTTTCTTTCTTCCTATAAGAGATTAATATCTTCCTTTCTTCGATCCAGCTGCTCACAAGTTCTTCTGAATGATCGGATGATCCATCATCGATCACCATCCACATAAACCCCTTATTCGTCTGTCCGCAAAGAGATTCATAACAAGCCGGCAGAGTATGCGCTCTATTATATGTCGGAGTTATTATTGTTAATAAAGGGGTCTCCATCCTCTGTCTCCTTATCGCAGATCCAGTCTCCACTTTCTCCCAATCTCAAGGTCAAACTCATCCGGCTCATATTTCATATAGCCGCTTGCATTGTAAAAAGTCAGTTCTCCAAAATAAACCTTACCGTCAACATCATACAGATCAACTCTCACATGCGGAAAATCCTGAGATAGTATCTCTGCGATCCTCTTCATTTTCTCGAAATCAGCCGGCTTTTTCAGGCCTGTAATGGGGGCATCTCCTACCCGTACTACCGGAAGTTCTCGAAAGTCCTTGTCAAACAGGCATACACTGACTTTCTCTCCCAGTTTTCTGTTACCCATCACATAGAGAAATTCTATTTTACCGTCGAAACAAAAGAATTTGTAATCGTTCAGTCCTTTCTTCAAACCTTTCTCCCGGATGAGCTGCTCGATTATGATCCGGTGCTTTTCCCCTGTATAGTACGGCCATTCCCTTCCTCCTCCGCGAACATTAGGTTTAGTTTCAAGCCACTTCGCCGCATGGAGTTTCAGTTTCTCTATACTCTCCTTGTTCTTATCCTCAACTACAATGACAGATGCCCCGCCCCCTCCCAGAGTGTCTTTCATCACGAAACTCTCAGGCAGGGAATCCCAGTCAATTTCATCCACAGAATCATAAACGCCATAACATGGAATCAGAATACTTTCTAACCCCTTACGCTTTATGTAGTCTCTTACTTCATATTTATCTACACACTGAATCAGCAGCGGGTTTTTATAATTCAATTTGTACCACTGTATTTTTTCAGTAAACCTTTCCGGTCTTTTGAGGTTAAGTCTTCTCCCGGTCTTTATTCTATACTGAAGTTTTATCATCAGTTTATCTGGAATAAATGACAGGAATTCCAGGATTCTAAGCCTGACCTCGCGACTTCTGATCAGATTCTTATAATCCATTATTTCTGACCTCTTCCACTTCTTCAAGATACTTGCGGACAACAATCCTGCGGTCAAATTTTCTTTCGACCAGCGCGCGTCCATTAAGCCCCATCTCTCTCTTTTCGCTTGTACTAAGACTTAAAAACTTTTCGATTTTTTCAATGAGATCCTTGCTGTCCTTTTGTTTTACAAGAAATCCACTGACGCCATCCTCTATTATTTCGCGGCATCCGGCCCGATTTGTTGTGATGATCGGCCTTCCTGACGCCGCGCTCTCGAGCAGCACATTGCTCATACCTTCCGGGTAATACGTGGGGTGAACCGTACATGAGATCATTCGATAAATGCTGCTTATATCAGTTACAAGGTCGTGATAGATTATCGTCCCATTGTCGTTGAGCTGCTTTAAAATGCTACTATAACTCCGATTACACTCCCCGCATACATGAAACCTGGTGTTCGGATATCGTTTTCTTATCTCCCTTGCGGCGTCCAGATATTGGTCAATCCCCTTCTCCTTCATTATGCGCGAAATAAAGGCAAAATGAACAATATCGCCCTGAGGATACGGGCTCACCTTATACTGATCCAGATTCACTCCGGATCCCGGTAAAAGAGTGTGGGGTCTCTTGACAACCCCTCGGTCAACCATAAAAGCCATGTTCTCTGTGTTTTGAAAAAAGACCTTCTGCGCTTTACGAACACCTATTTTATAAAGCGACAAGCTGATCGCTTGCATTAATCCGCCGTTCTCAATGGCAGTCCCAAGTCCCGTCACATTGACCACATATGGAATTCCCAGATTCGCACAGGACATACCGCCATATACATTTGGTTTAATAGTGTATGTAAACACAATGTCCGGTTTTATTCTTTTCAAGACTTTCCGATAATACCTCAGGAGCTGTATGTCTTTAAATGGATTTGTTCCGCGGTTTTC
>ONVB01000321.1 GCA_900321145.1 uncultured Eubacteriales bacterium
CTGTGAGGTCTGCCGAGTCCGTTCAGTATGTAATCCTGATCCACATAATCAGCGCGCTCACTTCCGTCCGAAAGGTCCAATGCACACTTGGCAGGGGTGAGTGATACTCTTTTTACACTCTTGTATATATCATTAACAAAACTTTCCATATGGCTCCTCGTCACGCTGCTCATGTCATGAACAAATACGTAAACACGCTCGCCTACCCTCGTAATACGGACAAGCATTCGGACGGCGCTCACTTCAAGCTTAGGAAGAAATCCTGACGGATTTCTTTGAAGTCGCTCAAAGCCGCGACGGGCTCCCTGCATCAAAGATGCAGGGCATTGATAGGTGCGCTTGTTCGTTCGCGCCGCCGAGCTTGCCGCAATACTCGGTCGGCTCCGCTATCGTTTACTTAATTTGTTATGACATTTCGCAGCTGTGTATAGATAGTATTAAACTGTTTTTTCTTCGGTTCCGGAGATATTAACGAGTTCTTTATCCGTATTAACTAATTCGACGGTGCAAGCCTTGACGCCCTCAACCTTGATAGTATAGCTGTCACCGTTGCGTGTTACTGTCACCTTACTGTCTATCTTGTTAGACATATTGTACACGCAGGTAGACACTGTTGCGCCATCATCTAAAGCGTAGACCTTATAAGTTACATTGTCCGCATAGTCATACTCGCAGTTTGTGTCGCAGGCTCCGAAGGCAACTATGGAGTTGGGACGCGCAAAGAGCGGTATGCTCAGGTAGTCATGCTTCTCCTTGTACCACTTGCTGCCTTCCTTAACGGAATTGTCTAATACGTTAGTCCATGTACCTTCGGGCAGATAATACTCAGCCATACTGTCCTCATTGAATATCGGAGCTACAAGAAGACTGTCACCGAGGATGTACTGCTTATCGAGATAACATGAGGTCCTGTCCTCGGGGAATTCGAGGATCATGCTTCTCATCATCGGAATACCCGTCTCGCTGGTCTCTATCGCGTTCCTATAGAGATACGGCATAAGTGACGCCTTGAGCTTAGCGAACCTTCTTACTACGTCTACCGACTCCTCATCATAGTTCCACGGTACTCTGTAGGAGCTTGAACCGTGAAGTCTTGAGTGTGTTGAGAGTAAGCCGAATGCGCACCAGCGCTTATATACGTCCGCCGTGGACTTATCCTCAAAGCCTCCTATATCATGGCTCCAGTAGCCGAAGCCCGACATAGTAAGCGAAAGTCCTCCGCGAAGGCTCTCCTCCATGGATACATAATCCGACCAGCAGTCACCGCCCCAGTGAACCGGGAACTTCTGACCGCCCACGGTTGCGGAACGCGCGAAGAGGATAGCATCCTTCTTGCCCTTCTTCTCAACAAGAAGATCATAAACAGCTTTATTATAAAGATATGTATAATAATTATGCATCTTAACGGGATCGGAACCGTCGAAGTATACACAGTCTGTAGGTATTCTCTCACCGAAGTCTGTCTTGAAGCAGTCTATGCCTAAGTCAACCAGCTTAGCCAGCTTGTTCTGATACCACTTGACGGCATCGGGATTGGTGAAGTCAACGATCGCCATGCCCGGCTGCCACATATCCCACTGCCATACATCACCGTTCTTCCTCTTGAGGAAGTACCCGTTCTCCATGCCTTCATCGAAGATGGATGACTCCTGTCCGATGTACGGATTGATCCATGCACAGAGCTTTACTCCCTTTTCATGAAGTCTCTTGAGCATACCCTCCGGATCGGGGAATACACGGGGATCCCACTCGAAGTCACACCATGAGAACTCCTTCATCCAGAAGCAGTCGAAGTGGAACACCTTAAGAGGTATGCCTCTTTCTATCATGCCGTCCACGAATTCCGTTACGGTCGCCTCATCATAATTTGTGGTAAATGAAGTAGATAACCAGAGTCCGAAGGTCCACGGTGCGGGAAGCGAAGGCTTGCCTGTCATATCGGTATAGCGTCTGATCACATCCTTCATGGTCGGACCGTTTATGAAGAAGAAGTCTACAAGCTCGCCGGGTACCGAGAACTGAACCTTGGTAACCATCTCAGTCGCAACCTCAAAGCTCACTCTCTCTGTGTGGTTTACAAACACACCATAGCCCTTGTTTGACACATAGAACGGTATATTTTTATAAGACTGCTCGGTAGATGTACCGCCGTCCTCATTCCAGATTTCAACCGACTGACCGTTCTTGATGAATGGAGTGAAGCGTTCGCCCATACCGTAGATATACTCCGATACACCTATCTCGAGCATGGCTCTCATATAAGTATCATGAAGCTCGCCGTCATCGTACGGGAGTCCCTTCCAATCCGTCTTCATATAGGCAAAGTCTCTTCCCTTTGCCTTGGTTATAAGCTCCTCACCGCGATAGAACCTGATCTCGCAGCTATCCTTGGTTATCTCCACGCGAAGCTCGCCTGATGACACGATAAGCTTATCTTCCGTCTCACTTGCAGTGAGATTTCCGTCAGACAGACCCTCAAGATTAAAGCCCTTGGCCGAACGAAGAGCTCCCTTGTAGTGGTACATTTTGAATCTCAGTACTTCCTTGGCCGGAGCCGAGATCTCGATAGTCAGATTGACACCGCCGAGAGTCGCGCCGCGGTTTGTGATCTTCGACGAGGGCGCACAGATCTTGACCATGTCTTTTTCGATAGTTGAGAAATAAACCTCTGCCGGAGCAAAGCAGGCAGTTCCTTCCTTGAACAGCCAGCAACCGTTTGAAAACTTCATAAAAAATCCTCCTAAAGTGTATTAGCAACTCAGCATAAATAACTACTGTGATTCTAACACACTCCGGAGGATTTAATTAACATATATTTTTACGCAATAATTACACCAAAAATCAGATTAAGGTCAGACTATACAGCCGCAAATCCGTTCTCGAGATCTGCGATGATATCATCGATATGCTCCGTAC
>ONVB01000320.1 GCA_900321145.1 uncultured Eubacteriales bacterium
GGCCGGCACCTCAACGCTTCGCATTGAGGTCTGCGTCACTTCGTTCAGGATGACAAGCGTTCATCTTGCACGTAAATGACACGCTTACCAGCCTAAGTCCATAAGCCAGTTGTTCAAAGCCTTCTCTCTTTCCTTCTGCGACTTTGAATTGTCATCGGTGTTATTATACTCTCCCTGAATGTTTCCGTCTACAATATAAATCACTCTTGAGCACCTTGCGGCAACCTTGGCATCGTGAGTAACCATAAATACAGTCGTGCCCTCCTTATTGAGGCGCACAAGCTCATCTATAACCTCTTCGGAAGAGGTCCTGTTTAAAGCACCGGTAGGCTCATCCGCGAAAATGATCTTCGGACTGTTGATCATGCTGCGGCATATACACGCCCTCTGAAGCTGCCCGCCGGATACCTCGTTGATATCATGATCTGCGGTTTCGATTATGCCGAGCTTTCTCATAAGCTCTTTGCATCGGCTCACCTTCTCGTCACGGCTTTTGTTGCCCTTCCTGCTCTGAATAGCCGGAAGAAGGATGTTATCCATGATGGTCAGGTTCTTCATCATAAACATCTGCTGGAAGATAAAACCCATGTCATCAAGCCTTACATCCGCCATTTCTTTCTCGGAAAGAGAAGTGATCTCCCTGCCATCGAACAATACCGTTCCCGCCGTAGCCTTATCCATGCCCGAGATTGAGTAAAGCAGGGTTGACTTACCCGAACCCGAAGGCCCCATAACCGCAACCATCTCGCCCTCTTCCACCTTAAGATTAACGTTCTTTAAGACATGGTTCTGTCTCTTCTCTATTACATATGATTTGCATAAGTCCTTTGCTTCAAGAATTGTACTCATTGTATTTTCCTCCTTAATTTAAGATCCTTCGTCGCTTTGCTCCTCTTAGATGACACCTTATTCTATATTCGCCGTATCGCTGCTCTTTATCGTTCTTGTACACTGAGCCATCAGAAAGCTTACAAGTACCGTAAAGGCACATATGATTCCCGGATAAAGCACCAGCATCACAGGGTTGTACTTGTAATCGACCGACACAAGACCCATCATCTTAAATATGGGCGTTATGGCAAGATGTGTAACGGGGATTGAGATTATAAGAGCCACAACTACCGCCGCAACAGAGCAGATGAAGAACCTGATCATGTGCCAGCGTATGATTGAGCCGTTTTTAAAGCCAACCGCCTTCAGCAGTGCGATATCCGTCTTCTCGTCTGCCATAAAGGATCTTTCCATAAGTACGGTTACCAGGATTACCACTATCAGGGTTATGATCAAAAGCAGATTCTGAACTGCTACCATGGTGTCGGCAACGCCCATGTTCTTCACACAGTATTCCTCCGCATTCATGACATCCTTTTCCTTAGTTTCAAATATCTCCGCCACCTTTGCCTTGCGTTCCTCTATGGTCTTCTTGTCCGGATTGTCCGTAAACTTGATTGCAAAACTCATGGCAGATGCCATCTTCGAGAAATCCGTATCCGCATCCGGATGCATCAGGATCATGTCTCCGGCGTTATTCATGGTCTGATAGATTGCGGTGACTAAGAACTGTTCATCATGATCGTCGTATCTCACGGTAAATGTATCGCCGAGGCGAAGTCCGGTTTTGCTTGTTATAATCTCCGTGATTGCAACCTCGTTTTTATTCTGCGGCGCCGAGCCTTCCGTAAACTCATAATCCTCCATCTTCGCCTGAATTCCCTGCTGGAAACCTTCTTTGTATTCGTTTCCTTCAAATGAGATCGTGTACTTATATTGGATATCATGCATGATCACACATGGCATACCGGCCTCAGCAAGCTTTTCCTCAGTTTTCTTAATATACTCAAGCTCTGCTTCTTTTCCCTCTGCCTGAAGCCTGTTCATTATACTTAACGATGATGAATAAAGGTCGCCTCTTGCACCAAATGTATACGCAAAGCTGTCAGACTTCATCGTGTTCGATGTATTGACTATCGTGAGCACCAGCAGCGTACATATGAGTATTGACAGGAATACCGACATATACCTTTTGGGTTTACAGAGCAGATCATTTACAGCTAAGAAGCGCTCTGTATGATTCTTTAGCCTTAGGCCTCTGCTCTTTTTCTTCTTAAAACGCTCACCGCTGTTTCCGTTCCTTATGGCGTCTACCGGAGACATTTTCTTTATCTTCCTTGTGCAGCCCCAGGCAAAGAGGCCCGTCAGTGCAGCCACAACCAAAAGTCCGATCATGTGAAACATAATGTCATTGTCATTGCCGAGCACCATGGTGTCGCTCACCGATGCTATGAGAAGCTTGCCGAAGGGGAAGCTCGCTATACCGCCGAGAACAGTTCCTACTATCGCGATCACCATATATTTTATAAGATATATGCCTCTGATCTTGCCGTTCCTTATACCGATTGCCTTCATCACTCCGATTTCCCTAAAGTCCTCGGTTACAGAAAGGTTGATCACGAACCTTAAAACCACAAAAGCTACTATGATAAGTGCTACCGACAGGATAAGCACTATGAACGCAACCAGAAGAGACATTATGTACGAAAGCTTGATAAGGCTTCTTCCCGCCGTGAAAAGTATACCGTCAACATCCACGATTGCCGCTGCCACATCCTTTTCGCTTTTCGCGGAGATGTAAGCTCCCTTGCCCTTTGAAAGCAAGTTTAGCTCTTTGTCGTTGTAAAAATCATCAAAGTCTTCATTTGCCATAAGGAATCTCTCGTTGCCGAGCATCTCCGAGCCAAGGGGAGCATCCTTGAACCATCCGTCGATAACAAATTCCTTCTCTGTATTTCCGCTCTTTACGGTCAGCTTGTCTCCGATATCCAGCTTACATCTGTCAAGAAATGTCTTTTTTACATACACATGTCCGGGCTCTACCGTGCCTATTATGTTGTTTTCCTTGTCAAAGTAGTTTAGTCCGTTGTCACCCGAAGGAATGAGCATCGTGATTCCTTTTGATTCAAGCCTCTCACCTTTCGCCTCAAAGTTTTCCTTACCGCAGTATACAGCTCTCTCAAGGCGATAGCTTTCTACTGCTTTGGTTTTATCAAGCAGCTCTTCAAGCTTTTTGTTGTCTGCGTCTCCCTGGGTGAATATGATGTAGGTTCCAAGCTCCGCCTTATCGAGATAATACTCCGTGCCGTTTAAAACGGTAACCACATTTGAGAGACCGCTCGCAACAAACATCGAAGCAAGTATCACGAACAAAAGCAATATCACATTCATTGTTTTCTTTCGTTTTATGTCCTTTTTTAGAATTCTGAACAGCATACCTTCATGCCCCTTTCCTGTTATGATGGACTGATGATAACACGACAATTATTAAATAAAAATTAAACCCAGATTTTTACGTGAAATGGCTACAAAAAAACTGAAAATGCCGGTTTTTGCAGAAAAAGAAAAAATCATCCCGAGCGTCGGCGATGCTCAGGATGATAGTGTAAGTATAGCTCGATATATTCAGTTCATCTTTAACGCGGTCTCAAGTGCTATCTTTATCATATTCGTAAATGATGTCTCTCTTGCATCGGGTGAAAGCTCCTCACCGGTTACAAGATTGTCGGATATTGAGCATATGGCAAGAGCTTTCTTTCCGGTCCTTGCCGCTGTCAGGTAAAGTCCTGCCGCCTCCATTTCCACAGCAAGCACGCCAAGCTCTGCCATCCTCATAGACCTCTCTGCTTTGTCATAGAACATATCACTTGAATATATATTGCCCACAGGCATATTTACCTTAAGCTCTCTCGCACTTTTTACAGCTGCCTCAAGCAGGTCAAAGCTTGCTATAGGTGCAAATGATGCACCAAGCTCAAACTGTGAAGCAGCGTTTGAATCGGTGCAGGCTCCCATGCCCGCAACCACGCTTCCGAGCTCCAGGTCCTTCTTAAGCGCTCCTGCAGAGCCTATGCGGATTATATTTTCAACATCATACTCTGTGTATAACTCATATGAATATATGGAAATGGACGGTATCCCCATACCGCTTGCCATAACAGATACCGGAACACCTTTGTAATTTCCGGTATAACCCTGCGCTCCTCTTACATCATTTACTAAGGCAGCCCCATCTAAAAAGTTCTCGGCCACAAACCTCGATCTGTTCGGATCACCCGGCATAAGAACCGTCTTTGCAAAATCTCCCTTGTTTGCCTTGTTATGTGGTGTCATACATTTTCCTCCATTCCTGTCAATACATCCGTGCGTTCCGCTATTCCCTTTGCGATACTGATATCTATCATCATCTCAAGAGCTTTCTTTTGGTCGGTGATCTCTACCTTACTGTAGCTTCCTCCGCTCTCACCGTCCAACGTCCATGCTATCTCCTGATCACTCTCTATGCTTATCCTTGCAGCCTTGGCCATAAAGAAAAACTCATTACCGTCGTACTCATTTGCCATCAACGCGCTGACTATTCTCTGAACCTCTGCCGGGTTCTTCGGCCATTTTATGAAGAAGCAGTCGAACTTTCCGTCGTTTAAGACGACGTGCTTTGTGCCTCTGAGCTTGAAGCCTCCGACAGAAAACGAATTCGTGATCATCCCAAATATATAGTCTCCGGTGATAAGCATATCATCAAGCTGAGCCTTCAGGGTTATGGCCTTGTAGTTGGCTACATTTTTTATGCCCTCTATGATGTAGGCCGAGTGACCCATAACCTTCTTCATGGACTGGCTGGTACTGTAGGATATATCCGCAAATGCACCGAATGCCGCAACATAGACAAACTCCTTATCTGCAAAGCTCCCGACATCTATCTTCACGGGCTCACTGTTCATGATAAGCTCCGCCGCCTCGATCGGCTTTGTCGGTATGCAAAGCCCCTTTGCGAAGTCGTTGGTTGTCCCGACCGGGATATAACCTATGGGGACTTTTTTTTCGCCCATATGCATATATCCGTTCACGGTATTGTTCAGGGTTCCGTCTCCGCCGGCGCACACTATGAGATCATATCCTGCACCGTCAGCCATAACCTTTCTTGCTGCGTCCTTTGGTCCTGTCGTCGGATAGATCACAGTCTCATATCCGCCACGCTGAAATGTCATCACTATCTCAAATATGTCATTTTTGATCGCAGTCCTTCCCGCATTGGGATTGACTATGAACAAAAGCTTCTTCATCAGGTATTCTGACCTCTCCTCTTCAAGTAAGCCTCAAGACCTTTTTCTCTTAAAATACATGCGGGACAATGACCGCACCCGTCAGCAATAATGCCGTTATAACAGGTAAGGGTATCATATCTGACCATATCAAAACCGCCCAAGCTGTCCGCAAGCTCCCAGGTCTCCTCCTTGTCAAGCCACATCAACGGAGTTATTATATCAAATTCGTAGTCCATTGCCAAATTAAGTGTGGCATTCAGTGATTTGATAAATACATCCCTGCAATCGGGATAACCCGAAAAGTCGGTCTGCGACACACCGGTAATTATATCGGTTATGCCCTTTTGCTTTGCATAAACCGCAGCAAATGTCAAAAAGAGCATATTTCTTCCGTCAACAACGGAATTCGGAGGTGTGCCCTCGGGTTTTTCCTCATCAACCGCTATATCGGTTCTCGTAAGTGAATTCGGTGCAAGCTGGTTCAAAAGGCTCATATCAAGTATGGTCTGCTGCACGCAGAGCTTGTCACATATCTTCTTGGCACAGGAAAGCTCAAGCTTGTGTCTCTGACCGTAGTCAAAGCTCACGGCATATACCGTATCATATCTTTCCCTCGCCCAAAGGAGACAGGTCGTGGAGTCCTGTCCGCCGGAGAATACTACTACCGCTTCATTTTTATTTTTCACTTTTTTCCTCCTTTTAAGATTCTTCCCTAAGCATCTCCTACCATTATCATCAGTCTTCTGACAAGCTTGTCATCGGTCTCGAATCGGCCGGTGAAGGTTGTGGTCAGAGTCTTCGAGTTCGACTTTCTTATCCCTCTCGCCGTCATGCAGCTGTGACAGCCGCTGATCACAACAGCCACATCGTCGGAGCCGGTACATTTCTGCATAATATATGCTATATCCTTACCGATCCTTTCCTGAAGCTGAAGCCTCTTGGCGACCATATCCGCGATACGGGCAACCTTTGAGAGGCCGAGTACTCTGTCCTTGGGGATATAGGCCACAGCAACCTTCATATCGTACATGAGTGCCATATGATGCTCACAGTAAGAGAAGACCTCTATATCCTTAACGAGCACCATATCATGTGTGCCCTCCTTGCTCACCTCAAAGGTCTTGGTGAACATCTCGGCTATCTCGTCATTGGTATAGTTCATCCCCTCAAAGACCTCTTCGTACATCCGGGCAACCCTGTCCGGCGTCTCCTTAAGTCCCTCCCTGTCAGGATCGTCACCTATCGCCTCAAGCAATCCTCTTATATGGTATTTTACCGCTTCTTTGTCTATCATGTCTATACTCCTCTTTCCTCCGGATCCCAGATGTACTTATGCAGCTGAAGCTGCAGTCTCGCCTTGTTCATTTTATGTCTAATGAGGTAGTCAACCACCTCTCTTTTGTCTAACTTGTTAAACACTGTGCTTATCAGCACATTTGTTTTGTCATACAGTCCGTACTCTTCCGCGATCTCTCTCGTTCTGTCTAAATCAGTCAGGTCGCTGCATACGAACTTCACCGCATCCCGCTTCGTCAGGTAATCATAATTTGCGGTGAGCATATACTCCTCCATACCGCTCCCTTTAAGCTTATAATCAAGGGTAAAGCATATATTATCGCCTATATCGACAAAGGGTGATATGTCAACAGAGCCGTTGGTCTCTATCTCAATTCTTACTCCTTCTATGGCAGAAAGGGCTCTTAAGAGCTCGTCTACTGAAGGCGCGAGAAGGGGTTCACCTCCTGTAAGGGTTACTGCCGTTATTCCGGACTCCCTTACAAAGTCACATATCTCCTCCGCTGTCTCGGTCCTGTACACCGTATCGGGTCTGTTCGCCCAGGCGGTATCACAATAGCTGCAGTTTAGATTGCAGCCGGCAAGCCTGATAAAGCAGGCGGGATGCCCCGCCATCAGGCCCTCGCCGTTGATACTTATGAACTTTTCAACTACTTTGTATGTATTCATAGATTACTTGTTAAGCTCCTTCGCTGACGCGTAAGGCATGACACAATTATTCGGTTATACGCTCGATTATTTTCATTATGCTCGTGTATTTCGCTGTGACCGGTTATATTACACGGGTATGTGCAAAAAAAGCGCGGAAAGACAGACTCCCCGCGCGGTTTGCTGTCCCGGTTTTGTTTATCGAGAGGAAGGTACAAATGAACTCTCTATATGATCCTTCATGTCGCTTAGCGTAAGGCATGACACCGTGTCGTTCTGAGGGTGCACGCACGAAGATTCTTTTTATGATCGGTTTTACAGTCCGAGGAACTTTCTGACCTCGGCTTCCATGGCATCCTTCTCGCACACGATGTCATGTCTTACCGGCGCGGATCTGATGTCCTCTATAGCCTCGGGAACCTTTACTCCCGAAAGCTCACAGAGCTTGTCCACAAGCTCGAAGTCGGAAAAGCGGTCATACTTTTCATCTATTGAATCCATAACGCTTCTTGTGAACTTGTACGGACTTGCGGTTGAAGCTATAACTGTCGGAAGAACATCTGTCTTGGCAGCGTACTTATCGAATACCGACTTTGCTACAGCTGTATGTGTATCCATTATGTAACCCTCGGCCTCGTAAAGCGCCTTGATTGCTGTGGAGGTCTCCGCCTCTGTAGCATAGCCTCCGGTGAAGGACGCAAGCTCGCCCTTCATATCGGAGCTAATCTCGTAGCGGCCGTCCTTTGAAAGAGAATCCATAAGAGCCTTGTTGCTTGCGGCGTTGTTGCCGGCAATCCTGTATATAAGTCTCTCTAAGTTGCTTGAGATAAGTATATCCATGGACGGTGAAGATGTAAGGATAAACTCCCTGTTCCTGTCATATACACCTGTCTCGAAGAAGTCATAGAGAACCTTGTTCTCGTTAGAAGCACATACA
>ONVB01000318.1 GCA_900321145.1 uncultured Eubacteriales bacterium
CAGACAGCCGACACGCATATCCTCCGCTCCGAGAAGCTCTTTTGCATTTTTCAGGCTTAGGACATCATCGTCCACCACTACTATCCAGTATCCCATAATTATCTCCGTAAAATGTATTATCTCCCGTTAAGAAGTCTGATTATCTCGTCATATTCAAATCTCTCCGAAGCGGCCTGAAGTTCCGAGAAAAGCTTACTGTCGCCGTCAGGTATCTTGTATCCCTTCATCTCGTCAAATACGGCATCGAGTCTGTCGCAGTCCATCTCACCTGCGGCGTCGAGAAGCTCCGCGAACACATCCTCCATAAGCGCTGCGTCCGCTTCGGGCTTATCCTGATCTGCCTCCTCTTCCTCAAAGAGCCCCTCTAAAAGCTCCTTATATCCGCGATACTTATCCATAAACTCATCATGATGCGAACGGATATACTCCATATCCTCCGCCTTGCCTGCATTCTCGAGCTGCTGAGCCTCCTCACCGAAAGCAAGTGCTCCTATGATCCTTGCCGAGCTCTTTAGCGCATGGACGCGTATTGTATAATTCTTATAATCTTCATCTTCATAATACCTGCAGATAGCTTCCGCATTCTCGTCCACCGATTCGTAAAACACTTTCAGAAGGGACAGATATATCTCCGCTTTCCCGCTGTTCTTTAATCCCTTCTCAACTTCGATCAGATCTCCGTCTATGGCCTTTAGGTTCTCGGGTATCTCAGTTACAACAGCGTCTTCACCTTCATCCTCATCCTTTTTGTGCATCTTTATCTTGTCAACCGGAATGTACCTTAAGAGCACCTCCTCGAGTATTTCCACATCTATCGGCTTTCCCATATATTCATCAAAGCCCGCTTTGATATACTGTTCGCGCGCGCCCTCCTGCACATTTGCGGTAAGGCATACAGCGGGGGTATCCGCATTCGGACGGTCACGATCCGCCCTGATCTCCTTAAGAGCCTCGATTCCGTCCTTTACAGGCATCATATGATCGATAAACAGTATATCATACTTCTTTTCACGGCACCTCTCCACGGCCTCTTCGCCGTTCTCTGCGGTATCGACCGTCATGCCCGCAGTTTTTGTCAGCGCCTTGAAAACCATGAGATTCATGGGATTGTCATCCACCGCAAGAATACAGGCGTCTTCCGCGGTAAAATAATGATTCTTGGAGCTTTTCGCAGTCGCCTCGGACTGTGTGACAGTATTTCCCTTTTCACTTTCGACACGGACATACTCATAAGCTCCCGCATTTGCCCTTCCGACCTCGAAGTGAGAGTGATCTATCATATCGTTTACTATCGAAGTAAGTATACCACCGGCAGCCTTTATCTTCTCCGAGTGATCCAATATCCCCGGATCGCTGCTCTCCCGAAGTATCATCTCGTTCATGCCGAGGATGGTATTGATCGGAGTACGTATCTCATGCGATACATTTGCCAAAAATGCGCTCTTGGCATCGCTCTCAGCCTGTGTCTTCAGCGTGATGGAACGAAACTTCATGGATCTGGTCATGATAAAGCTTATAATGATCACTATGGCGATCTGGATAGCTACGGTCGCTATGAGCATTCTGTTCAGCGAAGCGAACACACTTGTTACATTCTCGACAGATATACATACCCAGCCGTTTCTGATATCCGCGACATATGCTATGTAATCCTGTCCATCCAAAGAGAACTCAAAATCCTCTGACTCACGATTAAGCCTTCTGACGATCTGATCCCCCATGGTACCGCTTTCATTGTGATAATTTCTGCCTATCTCCTCTCTGTCGGAGTGAGCCACAACCTCACCCTTATCGTTTAATATCATCTCGTGATCGGACTCTTCGCTTAAAACAGCGTTCTCGATAAGCTTCTGTATCCGATCGAGCGAAACATCGATAGATACCACGCTCTTTCCGTCCCTTAAGGTCTTGCCGAGAGCCAGCATGTAATTGCCCGACTGTATATCCAGATAGGGATCGAGTATCGTTATCTCTCCCGGCGTATCAAAAGGTCTTTTGTACCACGGTCTGTCCGTAGCGTCATAATCATCGGGCGGTGTCCAGTTGGTCCCGCTGAAGAACCTGCCGTTGATATAGGCGTACAGTCCGGTCGAGTTCTCATACACGGCATTCTTTATAGCCGAGGACTGCGCCACAAGATACTCCCGGATATCCTTGTCGCTTTTGTTCTCACCAATCATCTCATCGAGTGCATATGCCGCAAGGTTTACCGAGTTGATATTGGTTGACAGATACTTCTCGACCTGGTCGGCTGCATCCTTTGCGGTTGCCTCACCTTTTCTTATGATACTTTCTCTTTTTTCTTTATAAAGATTGATATGATAGACAGATATGATCGACACAAAGAAAGCTATCACAAGAACGGTGAACACCAGATTTCTTATGATATATTTTTTTTCTTCCGCTTTAGTATTAAGCTTTTTTTCATTGGTATTCATATCAGATTTATCCCCCTGCATAATCCCCCGCATTATGACATAGATATTATAAAATTTTAGTTTATTATACCATTCTTTTCAAGCAAATGTGACAAATTGAAACATATTTGTTGCATATCACTAAAACCATATTCATCTTTTAAGTTGCATTTTTTTGATAAGATGTTATTATCTTTCCTGTGGGGTATTTCCTACGGTTTGTCGCGGGGTATCACGGGCAAATAGATCTTACAGTGGGATGGGATAAAGATGAACGAGACATTCGGAAAAGCATTAAAAGAACTGCGTGAAAGCAAGGGGTTGTCACAGCAGCAGCTGGCGGGCCGTCTTTTTGTCAACCGTTCAAGTATCTCCAACTGGGAGTCCGGCCGGCGTATACCCGATCTTATTATCATCTCCAGACTTGCACAGGCTTTGGATACCGATATATCCGAGCTCGTGAATGCTTCCGAGATGTCGGTTGCTCCTCCGGAGGTCATAATAGTCGACGACGAGACCGTACTCCTCGCCGGAGCCATCCCTGTTTTGTCAGAGGTTATGCCCCAGGCCACGATCACCGGTTTCCTCAAGGCTTCGGAGGCCTTGGATTATGCACGCAAGTTTCAGATATCTATTGCATTTTTGGATATAGAGATCGGAAAGACCAGCGGCCTTGACCTCTGTCAGAAGATTCTTGACATCAACCCCTGTACCAATGTGATATTTCTGACAAGCTATCCCGATTATGCATTAAAGGCGTGGAAAACCTCTGCCAGCGGATTTCTTACAAAGCCCCTCTGCGTTGACGATATAAGGGAACAGCTTGGCAAGCTTCGCTATCCTGTCAGGGGGTTATAGCACATGGTCGATAAGGTAGATATCATAAACTATTCCATTGTCATCGCAAGCCTGACCATCTCGATATCCGGTCTTCTTCTCGCTTGCATATTAAAAAGGCTTGACCGCTGGACGAAGCGGTTCTTTATTCTCTTTTTTTCGGGGCTTACACTGTATGCGGTGTCCGACCTCACATCCCAGATCTCACTCACACTGCTGGACGAACGGTTCTGGCAGCTTTCAAAGGCCGCAGTCTTCTTTGAGTCACTGTTTTCTTCCGTACTGATGCCGCTGCTTACCGTATATATGCTTAAAACCTGCCGGCAGTCTTTTCACTGTCTGCTCCTTTATTCTGTAGGATTCCTGTGGACCGTATATACTGCGCTTCTTATCGTAACTCAGTTTACCACTTCGATCTACCGGGTCACTCACGAAAATGTATATATGCGCGGTCCCGCCTACCCTGTCCTGCTCATACCTCCCGTCCTGATCATGGCTGTAAACCTGGTCGGGCTTTTACGCAGAAGAAAGCTGATGTCCGCAAAAGAATTTCGGACCTTCCTGATCTATCTGCTCATCCCCATGTTTTCCATGGTGATACAGATGAATTCATACGGCATACTTATGATCGTGCTCGGTTCCGCGGTGTCCGCCCTGTTCCTCTTCGTGTTCATCTTAAACGACCTTGCGCAAAAGTCGATAGAGGAGGCTCACATCCTCGCGGAGCAGAAGCTGAAGCTTCGCACCCTGCAGATAAACCCTCACTTTATCTACAATACCATGTCCAACATATATTATCTATGCGCTCTCGACCCTGAGAAAGCACAGCGTGTGGTGGGGGACTTTACCAACTATCTCAGGAAGAATATAAGCGCCATAGAGAAAAATGATATGATCCCCTTTTCGGATGAGCTCGAACATGCCAAAGCCTTCCTTGCAGTGGCCAAGGCCCGATATGAAAGTATGATCTTCGTGGAGTATGACACCGAATACACTTCGTTCAGGGTTCCGCCGCTCACAGTCGAACCTCTTGTGGAGAATGCGGTAAAGCACGGTCTTGATCCCGAACAGGCCCCGCTTAACATATGGATAAAAACAACCGAAACCGACGCCGAAAGTATAATAACAGTGGAAAACACGGGCACCGATGATATATTTCCGCAAAGCACAGGCTTCATCGACGAAAAAGAGGATAACAATACCCATATAGGTCTCATGAATACTCGTGAGCGTCTGAAAACCCTGTGCTCCGGAACCCTGACCATAACCGGTAGGGACGGCGGCGGCATAAAGGCCACCATTCGCATCCCCAAAAACAAAGACAGGTAAGACACGGCCCGTGTTCACGCACTTTTTTGACGATAAGCTTTGACAAGCTCATCAAAGCCTCTGACAGCAGTGTTGAACTCCTCCTCGCTTATTCCCTTATCCGAGAAGCCCGCGCGCTCGAATAGCGCTATCAGACTCTTATCCGTTTCCGTTCCCGCTCTCTCGGACAGAGCAGCTATAAGGTCACGATAATTGATCAACTCTTTCAGGCTCTTGTCCTTTCCGGCAAGCCTCTTTCTCTTCGCGGTTATATACATTACGAGCCTGTCCGAGGGCGCTGCCCTTACATACTTTATCCTGTAGGCGATCATCGCCGCAAGCACGCTTAAAAATGCTCCGCATATCACGACAAGTAACAGAATAAGCAGGCCGTAAACAACAGTCTTCACGGTCTTGTCTGATATACCGAAGGCAGCTGCGCCATCGTTTTCGTCCTCGTCGCCTCCTCCGTTTGTGAGCCTGTCGAATTCGGACCAGAAGTCGTTCACATCCTCGGCCTCACCGCTCGACGGAGTCACATCCACTACTACCCAGCCGTATCTCGCATCAAAAACCTCAACCCAGGCGTGTGCGTCATCATCCGTAACGCTCACCTCGACAAGCGCGGTATCACCGTAAGCCGAATAACCCTGATAGTAATCGGCATAGGACTTATCCTCTACTATCTCTCCCTCAAATACCTCATCCGGTCCTACGGCATAGCCCTCTATGTACCTTGCCGGAAGTCCCATATATCTGAATATCAGCGTGGCCGCGGATGCAAAGTGCGCACAATATCCCTTCCTGTTTTCCGCAAGGAAGTAATTCACAAAATCCTTATCCTTCGGGGTCTTGCCGGGCTTGACCGTATACGGTATATTTTCCTGAAAATAATCTCTCACGCCGTTAACAAGCTTGGCTGTCGTAGCGTTGGTAAGCCCTGCCTCTTCGATGAAGTTTTTTATCACTTCCGCATTTTCGGGAGGAACATAGAGATCATCCTCCGTATAAGGCTTTCCGTCCGGGTAAGCAGACGCCGGAACCTTTGTGAGATTGCCCGACAGTCTCGGGAAGTAGGATATGTCATAGAAGCCCGATTCCTTCTTAAGCTCGCCCTTATAGTAATACGGCAGATAAGCGATATTCAGGTAGTCATCCACATACATAAGCCTCATGGTTCCCTTGCCGGCAGTCTCGTGCCCTTCTTCAAAGGCCTTCTCAAGTATATCCGCCTCTGGAGTAGGTACCTCCGACGGATCGTAGGAATTGTAATATACATCGGCCCCGCCCGACCATTCGTTACGATAAGGCAGATACTTTCTGCCGGTAAAGCCCTTCAGATATACGCCTGTGGGCTCATAAGGAGTAAACTGCATAAGTATGTCCGTCTGGTGGTCCGGAGTGATCTGCGACACATCTCCGAGCTTGCCCGACTTTAAGCCGCCGTCCTTTCCGCGCCCGCGGTAGAAGCCCTCAAGACCGTCGGTCATAAGTATCGAAACGCCGGCCATGGTAAGCTCCTTATATTCATTTTCCTTATATCCGACGTTGAAGCTCTCGATCGGCCTAATCACGCTCACCGCTACAACAACTATAAACACGAAAACTGCCGCCACGCCCGAAGCGCCAAGCAGCGTCTTTATATCATAGACATAGGAAAGCTCTCTTTTTTTGACCGACTTTTTTCTCTTTATCTCATAGAGTGTATCATGC
>ONVB01000317.1 GCA_900321145.1 uncultured Eubacteriales bacterium
CTTGTTATAATGCTCCACGGCCTTATCTGTAAGCAGTTCCATATACGTCTGTAATCTCTTTCCGGCATTCTTCTCTTTCGCCTCAAGTTCAAGCAATATCGTGTAACTATACTTCATAGAACCATCTCCTCTCTGTAAATTATACCAATGGTACTATTTGTATATTACTCTTACACTCGGATTTTGTCAAGGCGATATTGTATATCGTCATTTATATCGTTATGTCATCAATTACACATTCTCCGGAATTGTATCCTCCCGTTTATTATGCTCAATTTCCCTCTCTTTCATAATTATCTGTATCGCCTGGTAGATTTTTTCCTTCTCCAGTTTTCCTTCTACCAGGGCAACGATCTTCTCAGCAGGTATTTTATTATTAACCGCAACACCTACCGCCTGCCATACATATGTCTCGGGATTAGTTCTTACCATATAGTCCAAAAGGCCTTTGTAATCCTCAACTAGTACCCCTTGTGTTTTGTAGACATCCACCTGTTCTTTTCTCTCATCACACTTTCCTGAGAACAGTTTTCTTTTCTGTTTCTCCGGCTCTTCCTTTACAACCTTGCTGTACACAAGAGGAGTTCCGAAGCCGGAAGCAAGCTGGCTCTGAAGCTCCGTAATCTTTTTATGAAGTTCAATCAGAAAGCTCTCCATCCGGCTAAGCTTATCTTTAATCGTAGCATCAGCGGTTTCAGGCTGCGGTTCGTTCTGCGATACAATCCCTTTGTACAACAGCTCCGCGATTTCCTCAGAGTTGATTCGCCCGTTTCGCTCAATATACCTGATCACATAATTGTCATTTTCCTTCTCCGGAAAAAGCCGGAACTTGTATACCTTACTATCCATACGCCCTCCCGTAATAACCTTATATAATAACAGCGAGGACGGCATCGTACGCATGTCGCCCTCGCTGTAAAAGTGGGAAATAAACAATTATAATATAACAGACCGCAAAACGGCTTTCAAGTTCCAAACGGTACCGGATTATTCATTCAAAAAAGTAGCCACAGACACTATCCTTGGATCCTCAACAGATGATTCTAAAAAGTCTTTATCTCCCGTCAGGAACAAATCAGCATGTTCATTCAATGCCGCCCGAAGTATTGGTCTATCCTTAGGATCTCGAATCTTGCTTTCATTATCATTAACAATACTCGGTGTTTTCACAATCTTAACCGTTTCCGGAAAAGAATCTATAAATTCATAGTACTCTTTCATCTTATGTGGAAATTTCTCTTTGAATTTGCGTTCTAACTCATCCAAGATATAATCACATACTATTGGTTCATACTGAACACCAAGTGCCTTTTGAAGAGCTTTTGCTGCTTGCCCTCCCGGAAACAACACAGCTGAAATAATGATATTAGTATCAATCATTACCTTTGTCATTATGCACCTTCTCTCCGAGATTTAGTAATCCAATCAGCAATATCTTCTTCAGACATCAACCCTGCCTTTTGTGCCTCTCCCTTCATTTGAGATTGAAACTTTTCTATAGCATATGCCATAGAATTAACAACCCTTACAGTGTTTCCTTCCACGATAAAAGTAACTCTGTCGCCGATTTCTACTCCAAGAATTTCCCTTACATTATGTGGTATTGTAACTTGTCCTTTAGACATTACTTTAGCATCATTTACAAAGCTTGTATTCATTAGACTCACTCCTTTCAAAAGTAGGGAAGTAGGGTTTTCCTACTTTTGATATTACAACAGCTTTAAATAAAACACAAGCATTTTTTACACCGTATCATCAATAATTCTTCATCTTCCTATACAGTTCTTCATCACACTCAAACACCGCATTTAATTCAGCAAAGCTTAGGTTTCCTATCTGCGGTGTGCTGTACTCGCTATTGTAAAGCAAATGAATAAGACCTATCACAAGATTTATCCCTTCACTTATAGCCCTCTTTGAGCAACCGAATTCCGAAACAAATGATTTCCATGCATATCTCCGCTGTTCCATCGGAGTGTAGACCAGTTCAAATACCATGATATATGCCTTCGGAACAACATCTACCAGTCTGTTGTAAGCGGCACATACCCGTGCAAGCTCCGCCAGTCTTTCTCTAATGCTATTTATCTCCTGTTCAAGCATATCCAACCGTTGGGACGCATCGCTCTCATTAAGCCTGATGTATGCATCAAATACGGGATCATGAATGTGATAAGTTTCACTCAGGCGAAGCTGCGAAATATCCCGCGCCTTTAAAAAGCTTATTTCAACTTCTCCCATTGCATCATAGTGTTCATTTACCACCTGATCCAGCCGGCTTTTCAAGCTACGCTCAAGCTCTTCATGCATTTCAAGCATCATACGTATCTCTTCATCGTTTAAGTCGTTCATTCCCACTCCTCCAAAAAAAGAGCGCCTGTACACTTATTACCATACAGACGCTCCGTCGCTTATTATCATATCAAATTAGATTGTGCACAACTTTTAGCCATTTGGCTAAAAGTTGTATGCGATTTAATTTTATCACACTTATCTCATTCATAAGAGTTCTCTTGTTTCCTTTTTCCACTTCTCAAGGAGAGATATGATTAGTTTTTCTATATCCTCAACAGTAAATGTTTCCGGAAAAAATTCGTCAATTCTCTTATCGAGTTTTTTTGACCTGAACACCACTCTTCTTTGCGGTTTATGTATCGTCTCAGGCTCTATGGTTGCCCATATTGTTTCGTCATTCAGTCTGTCTTCGACTGCCTCCTTTTTCAACTCTGTCGTTTGTTCCGCAGAAAGGTCGTTGCCCACACGCTTTATTGCAGCTAGCACTTTTATCTGGTCTGAAGTTTTCAGATACGAGAGATCGTGTGCCTGTCCTACAGATATTTTTTTTTCATCAACCATTTCAAGCAATTCATCCGTAAGATTTGCAAGACGTATATATCGCTGAACCGATCTTTTACTATCACCTGAAGAGCTGCTGATTGCTTCAAGGCTGTTTCCCTTCTTTCCCTGATGCTTGATAGCCTCGAACTTCATTCTGTATGCCTTGGCTTTCTCGCTTGGAAGCAGTTCCTCTCGCTGGATGTTCGTATCAACCATGGTTATAACAGCTTCATCATCCGTAAGGTTATATATAAACATCGGCATAGTCTTAAGGCCTGCAAGCTCGCACGCCCTCTTCCTGCTGTGCCCCGCGATGATTTCGTAACCGCCCTCCGGCCTTATCCTCACAATCCCCGGGACAAGCACACCTCGCTCCTTTATGCTCTCAACCATCTCCATCATCTTCGCATCTTCCCTGATTTTGAACGGATGATTCTTAAAAGCGTGAAGTTCTTCAAGAGGGATTTCCTTCTTCTCAACCATGTTCTTCTTCTCATCACTCATCTCGAAGAGATCGTCAAAGCTTGATAGTTTTATCTTCTCTGCACTGTTACCCTTAGACATATGCAAGCACCTCCCCGACGAAATCTGTATAAGCCTCAGCGACCTTTCCCTTTGCCTCATAACTGAAGATACTCTTCTTTTCCGCCGCAGCCTCGGACACCCTTATGGAGTGAGGTATTTTAGTTTCAAACACCCGCGTTTTTCCCGCATAGTTCTTCTCCAGCAGCTCAACCACCTGCTTTGAATGATTAGTCCTCTCATAGTACATTGTCACGAGAATACCGCTTATTCCGAGCTTTGAATTAAAGCCCTTCTTGATCTTCCCGACGGTCTTCATAAGCTGTTCCATGCCCTTTAGGGAAAGATAGCTTGCTGTCGTGGGAATTATCACCTTATCCACCGCGCAAAGTACATTTATCGTGATCAGTCCGAGTGACGGAGGACAGTCAACGATTATGTAATCATAGTACTCTCTCATCTCTTCAAGATAACCTTTTAAAATGGTCTCCCTGCCAAGCACACTCACAAGCGATACCTCTACACCCGATAGTTCTATGTTCCCGGGAATATAGTCAATTCCTTCTTCGTTATGGCTCACCGCGTATCTTGCTCTGTTGTATGTCGCCTCATTTATCTCCTTCTCAAATATGCTTGCGAGCGTATTGTCGATTGCATCCGGGTTAGCTCTGCCGAGTATCGAAGTCGCCGATCCCTGAGGATCCGTATCCACCAGAAGAACCCTGAAACCTTTCATAGCCAGCCCTATGGCTGTATTCACCGCACTCGTTGTTTTGGC
>ONVB01000316.1 GCA_900321145.1 uncultured Eubacteriales bacterium
GGATTCTTTATATTGTCCGCAAAAAGAGCATAACCGCCGGGAGGATACTTCCCAAGGAACTCCTTCATATCATCGGACAGAAATGTATAGCCACCCTTAGCCCCGTTAGTTCCGAGCATAACCCCCGCCGCACTCTCCACTCTGACCACAAAAAGCTGCCCGACCTTCTGTTCTAAAGACATCTGGTCAAGCAGCTCTTTTATCTGTGCTTCTTCCCGGGGGGGCGCGATCTCGGGGAGCTCCTCCCCGGTCTGCGCTTCCTCGGTATCATTTACTTGTTCACTTGCCTCTTCGGACTCTGCGTCCGCTCCGGCAGTGTCCTGTGAAGTTCACTCTTCGGTCTGAACATCCATATACTGTGCGGAGATCTCGGAGATCTTTCCGTCAGCCTTCATCTTGTTGATGCTTTCGTTTATCTTGTTCAGAAGCTCCGTGTTACCCTTCTTTACGGCGATTCCGTACTCCTCTGAGCCGAAAGCATCGGCATCCTCAACTATCTTTAAGCCCGGATTGTCCTTCACATACTTTGAAGCTGTTGCCGAGTCGATAACTACGACATCGCACTTGCCGTTGTTAAGTTCAAGGATCGCCTCAGATCCCTTCTTAAATGCCTCATATGGGTAACCGAGATCCTTTACGCAGCTCTCTCCGGTGTAGCCCTGGATTACAACTATCTTCTTGTCAGCCATATCGGAAGCCTTGGCTATGGCCGAATCTTCCTTAACGATCATAACCTGTGTTGCGGTATAGTAAGGTACCGAGAAATCGACTGCCTCCGCACGCTCGGGATCTATGGTCATGCCCGCGATAACCGCATCCACCTGACCGTTCTGAAGCGCAAGAAGAAGCGAATCAAACTCCATGTTGTTGATGGCTGCCGTCTTGCCCTGATCCTCTGCTATCTGCTTTGCGATAACCATATCGATTCCGTCGAACTCGCCTATGGTACCCTTGCTTGCCACATATTCAAACGGCGGGAACTCGGCATTGGTTCCGAAGGTCAGGGTCTTTGAACCCTCATCCTTCTTACCGCATGCGGCAAATGAAAGTGTAAGTACTGCCATAAGGCAGATTGCGAGCAGTTTCTTTAAATTCTTCATGATTACATCTCCTTATATTTTAATTGTATTAAGATCCTTCACTTCGTTCAGGATGACACATAAAGTGAAGATTCTTTTGATCGTCTTTATTGTTTTGAGCACTTCTTACAAAACCTTGCTCAAAAAGCTCTTTGTTCTCTCGTTCTTCGGGTTGTCAAATATTTCGGACGGAGTACCCTGCTCTATGATCTGTCCGTCATCCATAAAAAGGATACGGCTACCGACCTCCCTTGCAAAGCCCATCTCATGTGTCACGACCACCATGGTCATACCGCTCTTCGCCAGATTCTTCATGACATCCAAAACCTCACCGACCATCTCCGGGTCAAGCGCCGAGGTCGGCTCGTCGAACAGCATTATCTCAGGCTCCATAGCCAGCGAACGCGCTATGGCGATCCTCTGCTTCTGCCCTCCCGAGAGCTGTCCCGGATAGGACCCGGCCTTATCGAAAAGCCCTACAAGCTTCAGCAGCTCGTCTGCCTTTGCATCGGCCTGCTCCTGAGTCATCCTGCCGGTCTTCACCGGTGCCAGGGTGATGTTCTTTCTTACCGTAAGATGCGGAAAGAGGTTGAAATGCTGGAACACCATACCCATCTTGGCACGGATGCGGTTTACATCAACCTTCCTGTCGTTGATCTTCTCGTCATCTATCAGAATGTCCCCCTTGTCCGGAATCTCAAGCAGGTTGATACACCTTAGAAATGTGCTCTTTCCCGATCCCGAGGGACCTATGATCACGACAACCTCTCCCTCTTTGATATGCTCATTTATTCCCTTTAAGACCTGCTGGTCTTTAAAGCTTTTTTTAAGATCTTTTACCTTTATCATAAGAGCACCTCCGCTACCTTAAGTCCGACTGTCTTAAGCGCTTTTCGACCATGCCGAGAAGCAGCGTAAGGATCTTTATGATCACAAAGTATATGACAGCCACCGCAAGCAACGGTACAAGCGGTTCGTAGGTCGCACTCTTTACGAAATCGCCGGCCTTCTGTATATCCATAAGTCCCACATATCCGACAATCGCAGTTTCCTTTATAAGGGTGATGAACTCGTTGCAGAGCGCCGGGAATATGTTCTTTGCAGCCTGAGGTATGATTATAAATCTCATGGTCTGCGCCCCGGTAAGTCCAAGGCTTCTTCCCGCCTCGGTCTGCCCTTTATCTATCGACATGATGCCCGCCCGTATTATCTCGGACACATACGCCCCGGAATTTATGGCAAATGCAATGGACGCGATGATCCATTTCGACAGGTCGACATATGCAAATATAACGAAATATATGATCATAAGTTGAGTCACCGAAGGCGTACCCCTTATGACATCGGTATAAATCTTGCCGATTATGTTCAGAAACTTGTTTTTCGACAGATTAAATAAGGCTATGACAAAGCCTATCACAAGCCCCATCAAAGCGGCAAGAAGAGCTACCTTGACCGTAACCCAAAGCCCGGACAGAAAAAGCTTGTATCTGTCCTCTCTTATAAACGTTTTCTCGAACTGCTCGGCCAGATCGAAGTACGCAACCTGCGGAATCATAACAAAACCTCTCAAAAGATCCTTTTATACTGCCATTTGTAGCAATAACTCACAGATTGTCGCACAATTGCCGGATAAAGTCAAGAAAAAAAAGAAATCCGGAAACCGCAGTTCCCGGATTTCTTTCTTTTTATGATTTAGGCCTTGCCGACAGATCCGAAGAGCTCCATCTTCTCCTTAACCTTGTCACAGATAGCCTGTGCGCCCGGTGCGAGAAGCTTTCTCGGGTCGAAGCCCTTGCCCTGCTTGTCCTTGCCTTCCTCGATATACTTTCTTGTAGCTTCCTGGAATGCCCACTGGCACTCGGTATTTACGTTGATCTTTGATACGCCGAGTGATATAGCCTTTGCGATCATATCATCCGGTATACCTGTACCGCCGTGAAGAACGAGAGGCATGATGCCTGTCTTCTGCTGGATAGCATCGAGAGTCTCGAACGAAAGTCCTGCCCAGTTCTCCGGGTAAGCACCATGGATGTTACCGATACCTGCAGCAAGCATATCTACACCGAGATCCGCAACAGCCTTGCACTCATCGGGATCGGCGCACTCACCTGCTCCGATAACGCCGTCTTCCTCGCCGCCGATAGAACCAACCTCAGCCTCGATGGAAAGTCCGAGCTGATGAGCAACATTTACAAGCTCAGAAGTCTTAGCGATGTTCTCCTCGATCGGATAGTGTGATCCGTCGAACATGATAGATGTGAAGCCTGCCTTTATACACTTGTAGCAGCCTTCGTAGGTACCGTGATCAAGGTGAAGAGCAACCGGAACTGTGATCTTAAGCTCCTCGTCCATTGCCTTAACCATAGCTGCAACGGTCTTGAAACCTGTCATGTACTTACCTGCACCCTCAGATACACCAAGGATAACGGGAGAGTTTAACTCCTGTGCTGTGAGAAGTATGGACTTTGTCCACTCAAGATTGTTGATGTTGAACTGGCCTACCGCATAGTGTCCGGCCTTAGCTGCTTTGAGCATTTCTGTAGCTGATACTAACATAATATGTCCTCCATTTCTTTATTACGGTCTGTTTGACCGCGAACTGCGTTTTATTATACACTACGAAAAACCAAAAATAAAGAATAAGTTTTGCTATTATAATGATAAAGTTTTTCTTTATTTCATATTGAAGAAAAATGCGGTGTCCGGGAGTTCATAAATTGTTCACAATTTAATTAGCACTCACCTCTTGACAGTGCTAACAGTCTGTGCTATCTTATGTATAACAAATATGACAAATATCAAGAAAACATGTGCTGACCGGTTCGTCCGGCGGCATCCGATAAAGGAGGAAAATTATGTATATTGCAAAGAGAGATCCTGTTTATAATTTTTTCAATGAAATGTTCCGTTCCCCGTTCA